>DATCIH010000066.1:0-31554 GCA_036507955.1 Clostridiaceae bacterium
GATTTAATACCTATTTGTAACCTTTTTACACGTATTAGTACACGTTTCTTAAGGCTTATTAAGGTTGCGTTCATATTAGTCTAAATTACCATTTGTGCTGATAATTAAGAAACAGTTATTAATAAATAATCCCAATTTGATATAAAATATCTATTTCTGTCTTTTGGTAAATTATTGCATTATAAGGTTGATGGCCATGGAGGTACTAACAGAAATTGGATGCGTTAGCAGAATGGTTCTGTTTGCTATGAGCAAAAACTTGATCGTATTACTCAATTAAGTTGGTTTCTATTTGAAAATCATATTGAAAATGAACTTTCTACTTGGTTAGATAATAAGGATAATATATTAAAATTAGTAGAAATAAAGGGAATTGGGCCAAAAACAATTGATTATTTAAAGATGTTATCAGGGAAGCAGGCTATTCCAATAGATAGACATTTATTTAAATTTTTAGAGTTGGCAGGAATCGTTGTTAAAACATATGAAGAGGCAAATTCAATTTACTGTAAAGCTGCAGAAAAGTTAAATATCAAGCAATATGAATTAGATAAAAAAATATGGACTTATATGTCTAAATCATATTAGCATTTTTCACATAGTAAGGGTAGTAAGAATAGACAGTGAATAAGTAAGTAAAAACTGTCAGACATGCTTTCAGTTTTTACAATGGGTTCAAGTAAAGTACCTAAAAAATGTAAATTTAAAAGAATAAAAGATAATAAGCTATCAATATACTAGTAGAATCATATATTATGAAATGTAAAGCTACTTTAGTGCTATTGTACAATAATAAATGTAGCAAATATTAATATTACCTTTATACATTAACAAATTAATGTTTGCAGAATGTGAAAGAATCATTACCCCGTAAATAACCTTATTCACCCTATTGACGAATGTACATTCGCATAAAAGCACTTTCTTTGGAGTACAAAGGGTTAATCAAAACGCAATTTGATATTATAGCATAGCTATGATAAAATTAAGATATATTAATATAGAGGTGATTATATGCCACAGATTAGACCTGTTTCAGATCTGAGAAACAATTTTGCTGATATTTCAAAGTTAGTTCATGAAACATCAGAACCAGTATTCTTAACGAAGAATGGCTATGGCGATATGGTGGTTATGAGTATAGAAGCCTATCATAGGAAACTCTTTGAAGGTGAAATATATTTTAAACTAAAGGAAGCTGAGCTTGAAGCACAAGCAACAGAAAAGCGTTTTTCACATGAAGAAGTGTTTTCAGATTTAAGGTCAAGAATTGTAAATAAGGTTGATCAGGATAATGCTTAAGTTGAAATATCTACCTTTATCACTAAATGATTTAAGAAATATTACTGATTATATAGTTTATACTATAAAAGCACCAAAGGCCGCAATGGATTTGATTAATGAATTTGAAAGTTCTATATCTCAGCTTCAACAATTTCCTTACTCTTGCAGGACGTATCAACCAATAGAAAAACTTGAAACTGAGTATAGAATGTTACCAATTAGAAACTACTTGGTGTTCTATTTAGTCACTGATCAAAATGTTGAAATACATAGAATTATTTTTGGGAAGATGGATATCAACAAAATCATCAAATAAAAAGTTGTTATTGCTAGAAAGTATTAAAAGTAGAACAGATTCGCAAGAGTAGGAGAGAAGTTTCTGATTTGCTTATAGATAAACTTCCGGAAGTACTTTCTGAAAAACAAAAAAATGCTAAAATCAAAAATTTATTGTATTCAATGAAGAATAGAGATTTTACCGTGGATACCATTGGAAGTAATACGAGAAATATAAAGTGGATATTATATAAGTAATTGGCTAAAATGCAGTTATTAGATTTTGTTTAGCCAATAAAAGCTGATATAAATTAAGCCAAAATACATGAGAATAGGTGATTTAAAGGTGTAAAGATTGGCTAAGTAGATTATATAATAAATTTGTTTAGCTGATTTATTATATAATTACCCTTATACAGCTATTGCAAGAAGATACGGAAATAGAAGAATAGGCGAATTTTTAAAAGAATTAAAATTTACTGAAGAAAGACCATCAGGAATACCTAAATTTTTAGATTAACAATTAAATAATCCAGATTTTAACTGGTCGAATTCCACCAGTTTAAAACTGAAGCAAGATCAAATTTATTTTTTCCTATCTCCTCAAAAGTGGATAGGACCTATTTTTTATTCTCCAAAAGCTTCTTATATTTATTTATTTCCGTTAGATTAAATATTGTTATATTTAGTACTTTAGTTAAAGCCCTGCTAAAACCAACGGAACTATCTCCACCAAAAGCATGGGTTAATTCATGGAGATAAGTACTGAGAGCGTTATCAAAATTATCTTTATTAAGGAATTTTCTCTTTATAGAAACATGAGGAAGTTCGTACCTAATTATATAACCATATTTATTGTATTTCTTTTCTTTTAGTTTTAGGCAACCTGCCATACCATTCCAAGAGGCTTGACTATTTGCGATAACTTGACAAACTGGTAATTCATTGATATTTAGAAAATCTTTAAAAAGTTCGGAGTCACATACTTCTAAAACATTTATATATTTTAACTCTGTTGAATTCGGTGGACATATTAATGTAAAACCATTATTTGCGTCACATTTTTCCTCTAAGGTATTCACACTTAAATATTGGAAACTATCCTGCACTAGATTATAGTTTTCATTTTGCATTCTAAGCCAACTTAACGCTTGTTTTCTTCTGCTTTTACCAGTAATATTAGAATTTTTTGTTTCTTCAGCCACTAGTAACCTTGGGTTTGAAGTTATAAAGATCGATACCTGGTTACTACTTAAAGCTAATCTTTTTATAATCCTCCAATAGTACTAATGCCACGGAAGGAGACACATTTCTTATAGCTCCTACAAGTATATTTATTTCGTCAATATCTGAGAAATAATTTCTATCTCGATCATCATTTCGATAGCTATGAAGACAGAAAACAAATGGCAAATCCAAAGCTCCTAGAGCTTGATTCGCTCCAAAAATTATACCAATTCTACTGGATTTATAAGCGTAAGGGAATTCCTTAGGTTTTTGAAGTTTAGACCGTCTATAAATGGCGCACATCTCATCCTACATCTTAATTCTAGAATATTGTCTTCTGAAATCTTATAAGAAAAGCTATTGTTAAAGTTTTTACAGGAAACTGAATCATAGAAATTTTGAATAAAATCTCTAAGCACTTTGTATTTGACCATTTTATAGGGTAATCAAAAATTAAATTTAGAGGAAAATAATATGGAATCTAATAAGGAAGAAGCATATAGAGTGAGTTATAGAGTTTTAGGAAAGCAATATATTGCAAAAATATGTTATAATTTCAAGATAAGAACACTTGGTATTTGTTATCGTTAATTTCTATAAGGGGAGTTAATCAGTGAGAATTAAGAAATCTATTATTCCTATTATTTTTGTATTAGTATTACTACTTTGCACTATAAGTCTTGTTCTTGGACCAGATTTTTGGAACAATGTTAAGGATAGGGCTAATTGGTCAGAAAAAAGAATTTATTTAATGCTATCAATATTTCAAAAGTTACATTTAATGCGGGTAATAATACCTCTGACATCATACTTATAGATGATGAAAAAGATAGGTTTATAAGCTACCTTGTGGATTCTAAATTTTATAGGAGCAATTGGCAGGGTATGGTGGGTACTGGTATGACGATTATAATAGAATATTTTCTATAAGAAATACTGAACTTAAACAACTTTTACAAAAATACAACTTAAAACTGGATTAGTTATTTGCACATTAACCATGTTGATGAGGAGGTTCATAAAATGATAAAAACATTATGCGGATTACAGGACAGCACACATTTATGAAGATGACAAAATGAGAAAAAGAGAGAAAATATGATAGCTTTACTTGTGCCAAATGTTTTTTGTTGACTAAGTGGTATAAAGAGCATACACTCAAACTAGTGTTTGTATAACTTTATTGAATAAAGGGAGCGATGAAATGGGTTTAGCAGTCTTTTTTATAATTTTATTTCTAATTGTATTTAGTGTTTTATTCGCAGGCATTAAGATCGTAAGGCCAACAGAACGGGGACTAATTGAAACTCTGGGCAAATACACAAAGTTTGCACTTCCAGGATTCCATTGGATTATTCCTGGAATACAGAAACTGTATCAAATTAATATTACTGAGCAGATGATCAATGCAGAGCCACAAGTGATTATAACAAACGATAATCTAAATGCTACAGTTGATGCTCAGATATATTTGAAAGTCATGGATGATGAAGAAAGCGTGAAAAACTCACAGTATAACGCAGCAAATTATAGTTACCAGATCGTGAACCTAGCCAGAACAACCTTGAGAAATATCATCGGCACTATGACTTTGCGGTCTGCTAATAGCGAAAGAGGGAGAATTAATGCGGATCTTCACCATACTCTTGAAGGTGAGACTAAAAAGTGGGGTATTGAAATCGTAAGAGCGGAACTTAAAGAAATTGATCCTCCTAAGGATGTTCAGGAGACCATGAACAAAGTAGTTAAAGCTGAAAACGAAAAGATTGCAGCAGTGGATTTCGCAACTGCTGCGGAAACAAATGCGGATGGTGTCAAAAGAGGGGAAATTAAAAGAGCCGAGGGCATCAAGCAAGCTAAAATTCTTGAGGCGGAGGGTGAAGCTCAGGCTATCAAACTTGTAAACGAAGCTGCTGAGACGTATTTCGTGGGGAATGCTCAGATACTTAGAAAACTTCAAGCCATTGAAACTTCGCTACAAAATAACTCAAAGATAGTCATTCCTACAGGTACTGAACTGATTAATGTCCTTGGAGAAATGGCAGGGGTTCTACCAATTCAGAAGCGAGCAGTAAAACCTCCATCTGCTAGTAAAGAATAATTTAATTAAACAATACCTCTATAATATAAATTATTATAGAGGCTTTTTATATGTGTACTGATTATTAGCAAGGAGTCGACTTACAGTCAACCTCCTATGGGGTCGTGTCAGGCACCTAATAGGACACCAAAAGCAAGAGGAGTAGATGCAAAGTCAAATGATTTTATAGACTGTGCCCCCAGAGAAGTTACGATAGATTTTCCTAAATTATAGACTTTAGCCAAGATCTTGACCTATGCATTATCAGATAGAGGTCCTGGCTAAAGTTTTTACTTTTATTTTTAAGCAGTTTACTTGTAAATTTAATAAATTTACAAGTAAAGATACTAGATATTTAAAGGATAATTATGGATGTATGTTGAACTATTTAGTTAGGATATTAGAGATGTGATTGTAGTTGGTCCTTGTATAGATTATTGAAAGAAAGTGGAGTCTAGACTTTGACATTTCATGATTTTTTATATCAGGAAAATAAAAAAATTAGGTATGGATAAACTAAGTAAGATTTGTGATACTATTGGAGATTAAGTAAAAAACATTTTAATTAAGTAAGACTTAGTTTAATATATAAGTTAGGTAATAACAAGTCTAGGTTAGGTATTAAGAGAATTAGGTTAGGGAAGATATATAATGGAGAGTACAAGTGGACAGTAGAGAAAAAATTCAAAAATATTATAAGTAAAAGCAAATTATTTGGAAATAATGTAATTGATTTTGAGTACATACTGATAGATATAAATACGAAAAAGAAGAACTGATGCAGCTAGGGAATATAGCATCAGCAATATTTTTATTAGATCAGAAGGTTGATATTGAAGAATTTATAAGTAGAGTAAAAGATATTTCTATAGGGTTTAGTAACTTAAAACAAGAACAAAAAATGATATTAAGACATTGGTTAAGTACCACTTTATCGGATGAGTTAAAAAGTCAGTTAGGAAATGGTATAGAGGATATTTTGATTGCAAATAAAGAGGAGGAGATGGTTATGACTTCTAATATTTCAAAGACAATAAAAGAGACTTTTGAAAAAACTAGAAAAGAAAAAGCAATAGAAATTGCTAGGAATTTACTTGATGTTTTAGATGATGAAACTATTTCTATAAAAACAGGTTTATCAATAGAAGAAGTTAAGGAGCTTAGATAGTTGTAGCAAGCTCGAGGCAAGCCTCTCACAAGGACTCCTGGCAGGCAGTGTGAGAACTAATTTGCTTGCGGGATGGAAATATAGAAAATAAAGTTTCATAAATTATAGATATTCTAACAGATTTAGATATTCTACAATGCTTTTGACTCATTATAACAAATAAATCACTAATTCTAATTAAAAAATGAAGGACCTTCATAAGAACTTACATGTGTTTTTAGTTTTCGAGTAGCATGCCATTGATATTTCCCTTATCAGGCTCCTTGGAAAAGGAACGAAACTCTTATCTCTTATTGGAAATTAGTACCTACCATTGATCATATAGTACTATTAATAAGCATATTAAGATACCAACAACTGTACCAAGTAAGGTACAGTTGTTTTGTTACACTAAAAATAAGAAATATTTACATTTTAAACATAAGGAGCTGATAAATATGGACTTCATAGAAGAATATAACAACATTATATCCCTTAACGCTAATGTTGAGGATAAGTTTAGTTATTATCTAATCAAGGCAAACTTAGAATATAGATTGGATGAGCTTCTATTATGCAGAGAATCATTTTTAGAAACCCTTAAATATATGAAGTTTAATGATAAATTCATCCTGAGCTTATTACAATTAGCGTGTATCTGCTCAGAGCTTGATGCTCTAATTACAGCCTTAAAGAAGAACGAACAAAGCTTTCTAGAGTATGAATTTTCAAATCCTTTTGTACTTAGTTTTGAAAAAGCCTACAAGGTGGTGCGTATAACAATGATATGGATGGTAAGGAATTACTTGACTCCGCTGATAATAGTATTGAAAGAAGCATAGCCTGTTATTTAATAGCTAGAGTAATAAAGAGTAAGGATATAAAAACAAAGTCAGAGTATTGTAAATTAGCACATCAATTATGGAAGGATAACTTATCTGCTGCAATTGAACTTTGGGAAAGTGGCCTTAAAATTACTGCTGAAACCCTAAGCAAATTAGTAGGTCTTAATAAGATAAACCCTATTCTTTTTCAGCCTAGAGAAAATTTGGAGCAAAAGAATTTTAAGCTTATACCTTTAGGGGGAGGTAATGACAAGGGAAACAAAAGAACTGTTGAGGCTAAATTTAAAGTCTCAGAGGTTAGAGCAAAAGCAATTATATGAATTAGACTCATTTCTAGAAAAAGTTATTATTGTTAACTTTAATGAAGAATTGCACATAAAAAATAAAGAGGTATCTATTGAACTATATAAAGCAGGCAATATACTTGGAGCCGCCTCCATAATGTTTAGAAGTGAAAACTGTAATGCATTTTTCACAGGAGATTTTTCCTTGAGAAACCAAAATACCATTGAAGGTATCCAATTGCCTCTAGATGATAGAATCGATGTACTGATCACTGAAACAACCTATGGGAATAAAGAATTAGACAAGTCCTATTCTCATGAATATGGAAACCTTCAGAAATATGTTAGAGATAAAATAAACCAAGGGAGAAAAGTGTTGATACCTTGCTTTGCCTTAGGAAGAGCTCAAGAGTTACTTTCTATTTTAAAACAAGAAGCAGCTGATAATAACTTTAGGATATATGTAGATGGAAGTGCCGTAGAGGCAACTAAAATATATGAAAAGTATACAAAAGATAAAATAAAGGCCCCCTTTGTCTACTATGTAAATGATGATTTTTATGATTCTAAA
The DNA here is from genome assembly GCA_036507955.1 of Clostridiaceae bacterium. Classification (GTDB taxonomy): domain Bacteria; phylum Bacillota; class Clostridia; order Clostridiales; family Clostridiaceae; genus DATCIH01. The sequence continues at coordinate 7,715 of DATCIH010000066.1, forward strand.
GAAGCTTTTATTAAACAGGAAATTATGAATAATAGGTGCTGCATCCTAAGTAGCTCCGGCATGTTATTAGAAGGTAGTGCCTCCAGTGTGTATGCCAAACAACTATTGCCAGATCCAAATGGAGTTTGTATATTAACAGGGTATCAAGCAGCAGATACTATAGGGGCTAAATTAAAAGAACAAATGGAATTAGATTGTGAGAGATATATAACTATAGATGAAACTTGCTATAAAATTCGATCAGAACTTAATAGTTTCAATTTATCAGCCCATTCCAGCATAAGCGAAATTATAGCAGTTGAGCTATTTTTAAAAGCTAAAAATGTTATTTTGATACATGGAGATTATAAAGATAAGCCAAGGCTCATAGAAACTAGGTTAAAGGAATTTAATAACCTAAATGTTATTCAAAGTATAAATAATGAGATTATAAATTTGTAGGAATAAGACTAATATATTCATATATATAGCAATGATTTTTAGATCTTAGGGATGATTGATTTACAAACATATACTTAGCTTCTACGTCTTTATAGAATGTTTATTCGAATAAAAGCACCTCCTTTGGAGATAATAACTAAGGAGGTGTTTTTATGTTTGCTTATGATTTATATACCCCAGTAAGGCTTATAATAAATGAGAAAAAGGATAAATATAGAAGTAGAATTCAGCTCGATAAAATAATGAAAAGTCTGTTTTATATTCATAATAAGAAACCTGTTATTGACCTACTAAATAGCCTTTACGGTGACAATATCGGATATAGTGCAAAATTAACTTATCTTAACAAAGAAATGATAAATGAATCCATACATAAAACTGCAGTTTTAATTAGTCATGAATGCGATATGTTAATTAAAGTTGATTTCAGAGGCAAAAGTTATGAGTACATACTAGAATTCCAAACCCAGAATGATAAAAGTATAGGAATAAGACTATTCAGATATAGCTTCGAACTTAAGGTACAATCAATAAATGATCTAAATGTTAATCCCATTATAATAGATTTACCTAACCCCTATGTAATAATGCTGGAAGAAAATAAGAATGTACCAGATCTGCAGGAAATAATAATAAGAATTCCTAATGGTGAACAATTAAAGTATTCCAGTAGAGTCCTTAAATATTGGCAATACGACCTAGACTTATTGTATAAAAATAACATGTATTTGCTATTCCCACTTAAAGTATTTCAAGTAAGAAAAAAGATTAATAAAATAAAAGAATCAGGTAAGAAAACCCCTAAGTATGACCTGTTGATTAATGGTATTAAAGATGATATATTTAAAGTAACAAAAGAAATATTAGAGCATATTAATATTATTTACAAAGAAAGGACAATAGAAGTTTCTGAATATAACGAGTTTGGTGTTGTGATTACCAATTTAATCCTATATTTATGCCAAGAAGTTGATAAATTGAGTCATGTTGATGAGGAGGTTCGGGATATGATTAAAACATTATATGACCCTAAAGTAGAATTAAGGGGTACACTTAATGCTAAGAGAGAAGATATATTTAATTTACTTGAAGATTTAGGCAGCATTCCGGATGATGCAAAGAAATTAGTCGAAAAGGAAGAAGATTTACTTGTATTAAAGAAGTGGTTAAAGATTGCTGCTAAGGTTAATAGCTTTGACGAATTTGTAAATAGGGCGACTTTGAATTAATAGTAGGATTTGTAGCCAATTTGAGAACTAAATCATTTAAAAATATAAGATTAACTATTTTTTTCAAACAGAAAAGTTCTAAAATATATTTTTTTTCTGTGAACCTTCTAATATATATAGTTACTGCAAAGTGGGTATGGAATTTTAAAAGACATGAGTTTGTTGATGAGATTGCTCTATATCTTGCAATTCCTATAGTATTCATCTTGGCAAATTTGTTTTTTCTTGAGTATCAAATGAAAAATAATGAAATAAAGAAGTCACTGGAGGAATATAAAAAATACTCTCCTGTAATATCGAAGCTACTCGAGGATGTAAGAATGCGACAGCACGATTTTAAGAATCATTTGAATACAGTTTACAGCCTTCTTCTAGTATCTGACGAAAAGAACTTAAAGGAAACTATAACAGAGTATATAGATTCGCTTGATATTTCCCTAGAAAATATGGAGAAGGTACTTCAAATAGACAATACAGTGGTAACGGCCATTATCTACAATAAAATTAATGAGGCGGCAAAAAATAATATTGAGTTTAAGTATATTATTCAAGGGGGCTCTAAGTTTCCTTTTAAGGATTATGAACTTTCAGAGGTTTTAAATAATCTTGTTGATAATGCTTTTGATGCTGTTATAAATTCAAAAGGTGACTTGAAAAAAGTATTCTTAAATATAGGGAACCTTGAAGATAATTGTATTATAGAAATTGGAAATACCGGTGAAAGATTAGAATATAATGAAATCGGAAAGATATTTAATGCAGGATATACTACTAAAGAAGGTGAAAATAGGGGATACGGGCTATATAATGTAAAAAAAATAGTTGAATCCTATGGAGCTAGAATACAACTATCCTTTGAAAACAACTGTACAATTTTCAGCATTAAATTGTCGTAGATTTTCGACTATTCTTCCTTTAGGCACTCTGGAATTTCAGGCTCTCCAAGAAATAGGAAGGAGCCATACCAACGAAATACAAATGAAGCTACAACAATGCAAAGTGCGCATAAAGTTGATTTTCCTTTGATACTGTTAACTAATTTTCTCATAATGTCCTCCTTTTTTCATAGATTCCTTTAATAGGTTATAACGTCGGCTTTTTAACCAGTACAAGCTGTATATTTTGTATTAATATAGTGCTGAAGCCGCAGTTTATATAGGGAGTGCTTTTTAAAAGCAATAAAATAATGGTCCATAACACTACAGACATAGCTGCCGTAAACTTATATTGTAGCTTCTTTTTATTATCTTTTATAGGTCTCCGAACACTGCATATTGGAACACAGGTTAGAACTATCACAAAACTAGCTATGCCCACAAGCAGATAGTATACAGATGGAAGTCTAGGCATTAAGGGAGCGAGAACACTGGTGAAGATAAAGAGTAGAGTTGTTAAAAGCAAACATTTAAATGTTCCTTTTACGTGTACTCCTCCAGCAAATACCCTCGTTGATAATAATATTAGAATGGAAAAATAGAAATATTTCTGATCATGTATTATATATCATTACTAATGCACCTCTTAAAGAGATTGTACTTTTCCATAGATAATATAATTTAAATTACGAGTTTAGTACAATTTGGGTTAGATTTATTTGTAAATTAATGTGGTGCATTTGCATGGTAGATTCTAACGCATGCCCTGTTTATTCCCTATTTTGAAGATGATAAAATTCAATATTCTACCTGGGCTGGTGGTGAGAAGAGGGATGACGGTGTAATAAATATGCCCTATCCAGAATATGAGAAGGGAATATTAATAGAGTAATTGAAAAGGTCGATTTGGATACCTTAAAAACAAACCTTACTTATTATCTGAGAAAAGAACATTTTTGTGATGGAGCATGGGGAAAACTTATAAAAGCCTCTTTATCTTTTGTCATTCAATAGCCTTTTTTAGACAGATGTTTGCCCAATTACAATCACCACAGACAGTGCTCAGTTTTCCTGTCATTATTATTTTTTCCTTCACCAAAGTCTTGTACGCTTCCCATTGCAGGACAGTATTACTGTGCATATCACACAGTCTTAACACCATTTTATCGTATCTATCGACTTTTTCGTTGCAATCACATATTCCATTGCTATTGTTTGGACAAGCTACACAAACAATGTCCTCATCAAAAACAACAAGCACCATAGGATTTTGAGTGAGTGTGGCTATAACATTTTTCATATTTTCAACGAAATTGTCATCATATCCTTTTCCTTCAAAAAATAAGATACAAAGACCGTGGTGGGCACGTAGTTTAAAGCTGGAAGTTGATAACAAAGTGTTAAGTTCGAGTTGTGACATTATTAAATCACCCTCTTATTTTGTTAAACAAATATTTCGAAAATATATTTGCCTTTAACATCTATTCTTTCTTCTTTAAATTCCTTATTCTTATTAAAGTCAAATATAATTAAATATCCTTTATCTAAAGAATGTATATCTAAATAATCATAAAGCTGCTTGATTCCATCTTCATGATATTTAGGGCCTCTCCATATTTTCATTTCAATTATATATTTAAAATTATTGTAAGCTATTACTAAATCTAACCTTTTTTCTTCGGATACTTGAACTTCTTTAAAATCAAAGCCAGTACCATTAATTATTGGTTTTAGAAATGCCAGAAACAACAATCTACCATGCTGCTCTATAAATTTCTCATCTTTAGATGAATATTGCTCTTTCATAAATTGCTTAAAGCGGTTAAGAATTTTTTTTATATCGAGTTCACCATTTTCTTTTATAAAGTTTAGCTTAGAATTATATAAACTCATATTTTTAGTAGATGTTCTTATTTTTGATATCATATAACTATAGATTATTTCTTCAAATATTTTACTGTTTATTTCTAACCCGTCTTCACCCTTTTTAAAAATACCATAGGTTAATCCAATGCTTATTGAGGGGTCAAATGGACTAAAAACTATTTGCTCTCCATGTATTAAAATTCTCTCTGTTAACTCATAAAGCTCAGTATTGTTTTCTAAGTTTTTAATAATACTTTCAAACAAGGTATTTACTTCTTCATTAATGATTTTTACTGCTCTTTTTACATCCTCAGTAGTCCAAGAGCTTTTTTCATTTTTTTAATTTTCTCATCTATAATTTGACAAAGCCTACTTACTAAATAAGGATAGCCTCCTGTGAAGAAATATAATTCTTCACTAATTGCTTCAATATCCATAATCATATTATTATCTAGAGAGTATTCCTTGATCATAGTAGTAATTTCCTTTGTTGAAAAACTCATATCAACATTAAAATCTACCGCAATATTCCATGGAGAATTATCATACAATCCAGCTAATATAACGGATTTAAATGTCTTATCTTCTTCGATCTCTCAAGCTAAATACTTATTTCTAAGCATTCCCATAAAGCTTAAAAACGATTGTTTGTTTGAACTCTTATCAACTTCATCTATAAATAAAACAACTTCTTTTGAACTATCTTTAACAAAACTTGTATATCAAGAGTAACTGTGACTTGGGAAGGATAGTAAAAGTCATTTGTAGATACGAATATAGAAATTCTATTTTTGACTTTCCCAAAGCTTTTTATATTTATTTATTTCCGTTAGATTAAATATTGTTATATTTAGTACTTTAGTTAAGGCCCTGCTAAAACCAACGGAACTATCTCCACCAAAAGCATGGGTTAGTTCGTGTAGATAAGTACTGAGAGCGTTATCAAAATTATCTTTATTAAGGAAAATTCTCTTTATAGAAACATGAGGAAGCTCGTACCGAATTCTATAACCATATTTATTGTATTTCTTTTCTTTTAGTTTTAAGCAATCTGCCATACCATTCCAGGAGGCTTGACTATTTGCTATAACTTGACAAACTGGTAATTCCTTGATATTTAGAAAATCCTTAAAAAGTTCGGAAACACATACTTCTAAAACATTAATATATTTTAGCTCTGTTGAATTCGGAGGGCATATTAAGGTAAAACCATTATTTGCATTACATTTTTCCTCTAAGGTATTCACACCTAAATATTGAAAACTATCCTGTACTAGATTATAGTTTTCATCCTGCACTCTTAGCCAACTTAACGCTTGTTTTCTCCTGTTTTTACTAGCAATATTAGAATTTTTTGTTTCTTCAGCCACTAGTAACCTTGGATTTGAAGTTATAAAGATAGATACCTGGTTACTACTTAAAGCTAATCTTTTTATAAGGTTTTTTATTACTGTATAGAAGGAATCATAGCCATATTTAGACTTTGGATAAGTGTACCAGTATTTTTTATAATCCTCCAATAGTACTAAAGCCACGGAAGGAGGTACATTTCTTATAGCTCCTACAAGTATATTTATTTCGTCAATATCTGAAAAATAGTTTCTATCTCGATCATCATTTCGATAGCTATGAAGGCAGAATACAAATGGCAAATCTAAAGCTCCTAGAGCTTGATACGCTCCAAAAACTATACCATTTCTACTTGATTTATAAGCGTAGGGGAATTCCTTCGGTTTTTGAAGCTTAGACCGTCTATAAATGGCGCACATCTCATCCTCCCATATTAATTGTCCAAACAAGGGGTTTTCTTTGTAATAAAAAGTGTAAACAGCTGCAATAAATATATTTAAGTCTTGGCCCTTAAAGTTTGAAATTCTTAATACAGTATCCTTTTGAGAAATATCTGTTTCTTCCACCATATAGGCTAAAGTAGTAAGTTTTTTTGTATCAATTTCTGTTATAGTCGAAGTCACTTCTAAGGACCAATTTTGAGAACTCATAGTCACATTCCAAGCATAATCCCTAAGTGCACATAAAGCTGCCATTTTAAACCCTTCTCCGAAATAACCAGCAAATTTCCCCTTATCTTCTCTTTTAGAAGAAGCACCTATATGAATAAGCCAATTATAATTAAAGGCTACATCCTTGCATCTTAATTCTAGAATATTGTCCTCTAAAATTTTATAAGAAAAGCTATTGTTAAAGTTTTTATAGGAAACTGAATCATAGAAATTTTGAATAAAATCTCTAAGCACTTTGTATTTAGACCAGTTTATAGGATAATCAAAGATTAAATTTAATGGTAGTACTTTTGTGATTTTCATAACGACACCTCAATAATAAAATAATAAAACTATATTAACATTAAAATAAACTTGATACAATGGTTATTTTTGTGTTAATATAATTATTATAGCTAATAGTGAGGAAAATAATATGGAATCTAAAAGGGAAGAAGCATATATAGTGAGTTATAGAATAGGCGAAGCTAAAGCAAGAATAGAAACTCTCGAGTTTATAATAGAAGAATTGTTTGCTGTGGAGTATGATTCATTAAAATACAAAATAAGAAGATTAAGTGAATATGAAGCTAATCTTCTGTATCAGGAATATAGAAAATCTAGAACTATTAAATCCTTGTACGAATTTATATAATTAGAATTATTTTCTTTTAGATAATTCTATACCAATTTCCAAACTTGCTTTTATAAGATCAATTGACTTTTTCTTAGCAGGCTTGCCATCTAGAGTCACTAAACTACTTTCGGTGATTAATTTATCAAAATGAGTTGGTAATTCAGTTAATTCAAATATGTTTTTTTCTACAGATATTGAATAGGCAGTATTTTCTTCTTTCACAATTATATTTTGGTCTCTGCCTAAAAGATAGTCTAAAGTAACCTTGAAATAAGTAGCAAAGTTCATAAGAACATTAATTTCTGGTATACGCTTATCATTTTCATATTGAGAAATAGCAGGTTTACTTAAGCTATAATTAAATTCTTTGTTAAAGCTCTTAGCTAACTCATCTTGGGTATAGTTTTTTAGAGTTCTAAGCTGTTGGAATCTTTGTCCAAAGGTTGGCATAATAATCACCTCAGATGCAAGTATATCATGTTAAGTTAATTAGGTAAATACTGTTAATATAATTATAAAGAAGGTTTTATTGTGGAATATTATGGTGATGAGGAAGAATTCAGGAAGGGATTTAGAGTGGGCATGGCTTTGGCTAGTTTTATGATATTAGAAAATATTATTAAAGAAAATTATAAAGATGATTATCAGGCAATTAAATACAAGATTAGGAGATTAAGCGAATACGAAGCCACACTTCTTATCGATGATTTTTGTGTATCAAAACAAATTATGTTCACCATTTTTTAATTTATATTATCTAACATTTTTATCCTTCTTCACAATATATAATGTACATAAAGATAATATATAAAAGCAACCAATATCGGTTGCTATTTAAAATGAAATCAATATTGATTGCATATCTTCAAAATTCTTGATACAATAAGTCATGGAGATGATTTAATGTTATACACAGCTTTTATTGCAGATATTGTAAACTCAAAAAAGTTATTAAAAGAAGAGAGAGAGCAAATACAAGTATTTATAAAGAAATGTTTGGGGACGTTAAATAACATCTTTAAATCCTCACTAGAATTCGATGTGACCTTTAGTGCTGGTGATGAAGTACAGGGACTATTTAAAACTCCTACCGCAGCATTTTTATATTTACGTATTTTTAAATTGATAATATCGCCACTTCAAATCCGCGCTGGAATAGGTATAGGGGAATGGGATGTAAGAATTATAAGTGGTACTTCAAATGAACAAGATGGCTCAGCCTATCACAATGCGAGAACTGCTATTTTATATGCACATGATAGAAATGATTACAGTATTTTATTTAATTCAAATAATTCAAATAATATATATATTAATACATTGATAAATACATCTTTATTGTTTGTAAAAAATCAGAGCCAATATCAGAACCAAGTGTTGCTATTAACAGAATTAATGAATCCTTTGTTTGATAACAATTCAATGGATTCACTGGCCTTTGCTCAAATATTTTTGCTTGTTCAAAAAAAGGTTGAGCAGAAATTTTATATAAATGCAAATAATAAGTTGAAAAACAATATTAGCTTATTTAATAATATACCTGTAAGCTTTGAACCACTTTACATATTTTCCTCAACCATATTTAAAGATAAATTTGCATTAACATCAACCTTGAAGAAGGGACTATCTGCTATGTTATCACATATTACAAATACATCAAGGCAAAACATTGATAATGTTATAAAAGCCGGAAATATTTCGGAAATAAGAAATATAGACGTAACTACATTGTTACTTATTTATAAAAATTTCGAGGTGAACGCATGAAGTATTTATTGATAATTACAGCACATCTTTTAGGAGATTTTATATTTCAAAGTTCAACAATGGCAAATAAGAAGAAAAGAGATTTAAAATATTTGACTTTGCATTGTATTATATATTCAGGCTTTATAATCTTATCTTTAGTTTGGTTTGGGCCATCAGAAAATGTCATTTATGCTGCTTTAATCATAATTATTTCACATATAATAATTGACTATACCAGAAAAATAATACTCATTAAAGTATCGAAGAATAAAAAGGATCATAAAACGTTTGACTTTGTTACATTTATCACAGTTCAGTTATTACACATACTTATAATTCTATGTTCTGGACATATGCTAATTGGGAATAGTGTATTTGGGAAAACTGTATTAAATATATTACTCTCGAATATGTCTTGGAAGCAGTTACATAATGGTACTATTATAGCCTTTTTATATATACTTTGTTTATCTCCAGCTGCTGTTTTTATAAAAAAAATGTTTGTGTTGTTTTCTTTTCAAGGTGAAAATGACAATACCAAAGGTGATTTAATTAAGAGTGGCTATTTAATTGGTGTTCTTGAAAGAATTATTATATTGACGCTGGGAATAAATGGCCAATTAGGTTCAATAGGGTTTATTATAGCTGCAAAGAGTCTAGCAAGGTTTAACCAGCTAAATGATAAAGAATTTGCTGAGAAGTATCTAATAGGTACCCTTCTAAGTGTAGCTATCGTACTATTTTGTGTTACAATAGGCGGCACTTTATTGATAAAATAATATAATTTAACAACACTTCAAAGCAGAACTGTTAGTCTTGTCATCATTGTTCCAATATATGGGGAAAATAAAGAAATGGTAGAAAGTATGTTTTTAATGCAAGGTGTAGGATACGCCGGAGGTAGTTTTTGGTGGAGAGGATAGGTTAAGAGAAGTAATTGATGGAACGCTTAAGGTTTTAAAATTTTAACTTTTAGTAGTTTTAACTGGTTGCAGCGCAGATATCGTTGGCGATGATGTAGGACAGATAGTTTGTGAATACCAAGAAAGGGGTATACCAATAGTTCATGCTGAAACTGGTGGTTTTAAAGGAAGTTATGATGGTACTGGCATGCCGATTATAATAGAATATAAAAATGGAACTGATGATTCTTTTGAATACTGCGGTAGTGATGTTTTTCAAATAGTCTATAAAGGTAGAATGTTTTCTATAAGAAATACTAAACTTAAACAACTTTTACAAAAATACAACGTAAAACTGGATTAGTTATTTTCACACTGCCTCTTTAAAGCTTTTGAATAGAAAATCCGAAAATGCTGAAATGATACCACCACCATGGATGATAATTCCTCCAACAATGCAGACATATGAAGAAAGAGGCGCAAGGTTATTAAGTAAAAGCGAGTGGGAAGCAAAATGTTTTAAATGTATTTGGGGCAATATGGCTAATGTTGAAATTCAATGGGATTTTGATAAAAATATTAAAAATAGGGAGGCAACTCTTGATGATGGTTATCTAGATGAACTTTGTACTGAAGGTAGAGATGAAGATAATTAATAATATTTTTCAGTTTTATCTTGGCACAGGCTTTTATGAATATATATTCGTCTAAAAAATACTTCCTTTGGTGATAATAATAAAGGGTGTACTTTTATGTTTCATATGTTATATTAGTATAGAGTGGTTTTGAGTATGGGAGGAAAATATAGTGATAGATCCATTAAAACTAAAAGCGGCATCTAATAGAGTTGAAGATGATAATAATGCTTTCAGAGCATACTTGAAAAATCATGCAGATATGGATGATTTAGATGCTCGCTTTTTAGAATTACACAAAGAATTATTTTTGAGTTATGATTGTAGTAAATGCAGAAATTGCTGTAAGGATTATTCAGCAAGCTTTAAGGAATATGAATTAGGTCCTGTTGCAGCTTTTCTGAAGATGACAGAAAAAGATTTTAGAAACAAGTATATAAAAGAAGAGTTTGGTAGCTATCAGCTAGATGCAATCCCCTGCTGCTTCCTAAAAGAAAATGGTGGATGTGAATTAGAAGCATGTAAACCTGCAAGCTGCAAAGACTATCCCTATACTGATAAGCCTGAAAGATTATTAAGTCTATTAAGCATTCTAGATTCAGCCAGCATTTGCCCAGTTGTATTTGAAATGCTTGAAAGATTAAAGCAAGATTACAGATTTAAGAGAAGAAAAAGATACTAAATAACTAATCCCTTAAGCAGCTCCAAAAATTAATAGGATTTAACACCATCCAAACTATTAATTTAAGGAGAACTCAAAGGATTATTAAAAAACAATTTCTATATTTCTGTATATGTAATATTACCATCAAAAACATAAGTTAAAGAAGTTTTTGAACCATCTATGGCAAACAACATTTTTTCGATTACAGCTTGCTCTTCTTTGCTAGTTGTTATAGAAACCTTGCCTTCTTCCTCCACCTCTGACTTTAGCTCAAATTCATATATAAAATCCTTTATAAGTCTTACCAAATCAGATATGTCATCAGAATTAATATTTTGATTCTTTACAAAGCCTTTTAGTGTTTTTTCCAATTGCTTTTTTGGATATTTCAATATATTTCCCATACTTTACCTCCTATTGTTAACTCTGATAAAGTATACCACAAAAATAGAAGGGACACTTTATTATCTTAGAAATTTTGAAACAAAAGGAGAAGAGTCACCTTTCCTCATAACATGTCCAGAAGGTCCTTCACCTAAAAATTCAGAGAACCAAGACTCATGTTCAATTTCTTCATTTAGAATTGACAAGGCCAAATCATAGGTTCTATGGTCTTTACCTGCGGTCATATTGCAAATTTCATTGTATCCGCTAGCAGCACATCTTTCAGCACCTACTAACACTTTTAATATTTCATCAACGTTTGTTGGGTCCTCTGGTAATTTTGCTGGAGGACATGAAGATAAATCATGAAATACCTTCATACAATCTGGTAGACATCCTCCAAGCTCATAAATTCTTGGTACCAAAGCTTCAAAATGATTTCTGTCCTCCACACGAGCAGTTTCAGCTATTTCTTTTATTCCTTCACCTTTTAAGCCAATTAAATTAGCACGAAGTATCGTATAATAATAGTAAGTTGTTAACTCTGCTGCTGCATTTTTAATTAGTAAAGCAACTAGCTTCTCAACATCAACACCTGATCTTTCAACCATTTCTCTTGCAACTCTTGCCATAGTAACTATTCACTCCTTTTTATCCGAATGAATTTATTATGTCCAACACTCTCTAAATTAATGTTATAATTTAATTAAATTAAGGAAATATTCTTTACGAAAGGAAATGATTTAATGGATATTAAATATAAGAATTGTCAAAGCTGCGGGATGCCCTTAACTAGAGATGGAAAAGCCTTAGGAACGGATGCAGATGGTAAAATAAGCGAGATTTATTGCGGTTACTGTTATAAAAATGGAGAATTTACTCTACCCAATATTACTGTAAGCGAAATGAAAGATAGAGTAAATTCTAAATTGCTGGAGATGCACTTTCCTAAAATTTTAGCAAAGTTTTTCAGTAGAAATATTCACAAATTGAAAAGATGGAAATAAATTAGCTTAAGGCTTTGCTATGGTATATACCTCTGTAGTGGTGCCCTCAAAGCTAACAAAGGAAATTTTCATTTCAGTATCTGTTACTTCTGTTCTAATGGCTACATATTTATTTTGATTTTCAGGTTCCCCTCCACTGAGGATTGTAGGAAAAGTAAATTCTTTACCATCTGGTTTTATCACAGCGGGAACATGAGTGTGACCTGAAAAAACCACATCTAGCTTCATTTCATTTAATAAATCTCTCCAAGCCTTTTGATATGCTTTTAAAGGATCAGTTCCCGTAGTTGTATCATCCGCATTTAATGGAATATGGACAAATCCAATTTTGTATTTTGCATTTTTATAGGCATCACTTTCATATATACCCTGTAGCCATTTTGTCTGGAGTTGTCTATAATTTTCAAAATCTGATAAACCACTATATTCTTTGTCACTATCTAGTTTGTCCTCACCAGAGTCTAGCACCACTGCGAAAATAGGCCCAAAGCTAAAGGTGTAATAGTAGTGATTATTCGGAAGAGCCAAATAGTTAGGCAAATCTCTTGCCGCTCCCCCTCTTGGTTCATGGTTACCGTCCACAAAATAAAAGGGTTTTTCCCCATTGGTGGCAAGAGATAAAGGTTCTAAAATTTTGCTTACAATATCTGTTGTGCTATCTATTGTATTAACAGAGTCACCATTTAAAACTACAAAATCATAATCCTTCTTAGATAAAAATTTACTATATATATTTTTGTTTTCATGGATATCACTTAGCGTATAGAATACTAAATTATCCTTTAAGCTTGAATCACTATAATTTTTAAAACTGCTTACAACGGTGTTCCCATAGTTTACATTATTCTGATAACTATGACTGATTTTCGTGCTGGAGATTCTATAAACTATTGAACTATTGGGTGGAGCATCTATTACTACTTTATGGTATTTAGTGTTAGCATCAATTATCCCATTTGTTGACATAAAGACTTTCTTAAGATGATCTTTATCAGGCCCATATTCTACATAGGAAGTACTGTTTTTGTCTGTGGTCCAAAGAATAGCGATATTATTACTATCTACAATTTGAACATTTGGCCCTGAAGATATAATAACATTTCCAAAATCCATTACTTTTAGAAGTATTAATATAGTAGCTACAACGATGGTAGAGTAATAGAATATAGGAATTTGAATAATTTTCAAAGTTGGGCTAGAAACAACCAATATAAAAAACAACATAATAATAAGTATGTAAGGGGTTGGGGATATCAAATAGGAGGTTACCAGATATTGGGAGTCTTCCATTCGAGTAAATAAGTAAATATTAAAAGCTGATAGTAAAAGCCCAAGTATTATTGGCATTACTATATTTATTGTAGAAATAGGGTTAATAAATCTTTTATGTTTATTAATTAATACAATAAAAAGTAAAAGAGAATATATAAAATATATAGTATATAAAGAAAATAATAGGGTGGTAAACGGCAAATTGCTATAGAAGGGCGTCTTCACATCCCTATCTATGTAATACCAAAAGGGTCTCATTGACAAATAAATTAGGATATTAAAAGCGGATAAAGTTAAAGTTGAGGTAAAAAAACTGATAATTAAAGGCTTTGAAAACTTCCTATCCATAGGTGCCTCCTAGAATTTAATATTATAATTTAAGCTTAACGCATTTGGCATAAAATAACAATAAATTCTGGGATAGGAGTGTTATTAGTGTGTTACTAAACTTTCATAGAATTAATACTTTTAACATAAGTTTTTATTGCTTCTAAAGAATCACATTCTAATATGCTTTTTATAACAACATCAATTTTATCAAAGCTTGAGATTTTTTTAACTTCATTTATAAATTCCGCATCTGCTATAGCTCCGAATTTACATTCAATAATTTTCAATATTACTAAATGGAATTTTTGTGCTTCGCTAATAAAAACTACTTTAAGAATCTGTTCAATTAGAATAGTACTGCCAATGACTTTTAATAAATTTACACCTACAATATTTATAATATTCTGGGTAATTTCATCAATCAACCCCTTTTGAATTAGCTTCTCAACTGCCTTTATAATTCCATCTTCGACTCCATCTTCAATGCTTTCTTTCATTTCATGTTCAATACTCATTTGAAACTCCTCTCTATATAAACAATCTAAAATTTCTCATAAATTAATATCTCCACTTCTACTTACTTCAAGAAGAGCGAAAAATATGATAACACATTCTGCCTTTACTTCATATTATGAATTGTATTTAAATTAATTAAGTACATAAAAATTACGGGAGGATCCATATGAGAAAAAATACCCTAAAGTTTTCTATAGTATCTATTATTGTGGCTTTAGTTTTAGTTTCAACAACCCTAGTTGGCTGTGGTAAACCTAAAGTTACTACCTTGAAGACTGTTAGACTTAATGAAGTGGTTAGATCAGTTTTCTATGCTCCTATGTATGCGGCTATTAGTGAGGGTTTCTTTAAAGAGGAAGGAATTAAGATTGATCTATCAACCGGTCAAGGCGCAGACAAAACCATGCAACAAGTTCTTAGTAATAGTGCAGACATTGGTTTTTGTGGACCAGAACAAGTACTTTACATCTATAATCAGAAGCGAGATGATTACCCTGTATTATTTGCGCAGCTTACCCAGAGGGATGGTTCCTTCTTAGTAAGTCGAAAAGATGAAAAGAATTTTACTTGGGAATCTTTAAGGGGTAAAAGTATACTTGGTGCAAGACCAGGTGGAGTTCCAGAAATGGCACTTGAATATGTACTAAAAAATCATGGAATAATACCAGGAAAAGATGTTAATATGATAACTAATGTTGCATATACAGCTACAGCGGGGGCCTTTGCAGCAGGAACAGGTGACTATGTTGCCTTATTCGAACCTAATGCTAGTACTTTAGTTAAAGAAACGGGAGCGTACATTGTAAGCTCTATTGGTAAATCTGCAGGAGTTATTCCTTACACTTGTTTTTTCTCTACTAAATCTTATATGGCTAAAAATGCTGATACCTTAGATAAATTCACGAGTGCTATATATAAAGGACAATTATGGATAAATACTAAGACCAATGAAGAAATTGCAAATTCCATAAAATCCTTTTTCCCAGGAACAGATGTTACTCTAATTGCACAAGTTATTAAGAATTATAAAGATATTCAAGCCTTCTCTCCAAATCCTACCTTTAAAGAAGCGGATATGACTAGACTTATGGATATTATACAATCTTATAAGAGTGATTTATTATTAGAGAGACCAGCTTTTAATAAAGTTGTAAATAATACATTTGCAGACAATGCAGTGAAAACTGTTAAATAGTTTAGGAGGGCTGCCTTAAGGGCAGTCTTTTTTTTATCTTTCTTTTAACAATACCTTTACCTCTTTCATATACTACCTTATGTAGGATTAAAAAATACCTATCCTAGGAGCTGATAAAATGAGTAAAGTTGAAATATGTCATGTTTCTATGAACTATCAGACATCTAAGAGCGAAATTTCTGCCCTTGTAGATATAAATTTATCCATAAGTAATGGGGAGTTTGTAAGTATTGTTGGCCCTTCAGGTTGTGGAAAATCTACTTTATTAAATATTATATCCGGTTTAATAAAACCATCTAAGGGAGAAATAATCATAGACGGAATACCCAAACAGGATTATTCACAAAATCTAGGTTATATGTTTCAAAGAGACCATCTATTTGAATGGCTAACTGTATGGGATAATGTAATCTTAGGCTTAAAGGTTCAACATAAATTAGATGATAAAAATAAAGAAATCCTTAAAGCTCTTCTAATTAACTATAACCTATGGAATTTTAAAGATAATTATCCAAGAGAACTATCTGGTGGTATGAGGCAGAGGGTGGCACTTATACGAACGCTAGCGTTGAACCCTGATGTGCTGCTTCTGGACGAACCGTTTTCTGCACTTGACTTTCAATCACGATTGCGTGCTAACGATGAAATATCTGAAATGATAAAGAACGAGGGTAAAACCGCTATTATGGTAACTCATGATATATCTGAGGCTATATCTATGTCTTCTAAAGTCGTTATACTATCTAAAAGACCTGCAAGTATAAAGAAAGAAGTTAATATCGATTTTCTACTTAATTATAATACACCACTAAAACGTCGGGAAGCTGAGAAATTTAGATTGTATTTTAATGAAATATGGAAGGAGATTGATGTAAATCATGATGGTGAGTAATAAGATTGAGGTTAGTAAAGAACATGCAGAGTACATTAAAAAGCTTAAGTATACCAAATATAAAATCGTAATTACTCGTATATCTATTTTAATAATATTTTTTGCGTTATGGGAGATATTGGGAAGACTTAAGATAATTGATCCGTTTCTTACCAGTACGCCTACGAGAATGTTTAAAAGCTTACTTACCATATATGCAGAAGGTACGTTATTTACACATATTTTCATTACTTGTTATGAAACAATCTTAGGGTTCGTTCTAGGTACAATTTTCGGCACCTTAATTGCCATAATGCTTTGGTGGTCAGATTTTGTATCTGAAGTACTAGATCCTTATTTAGTTGTTTTAAATGCTCTACCCAAGATAGCCTTAGCTCCAGTTATTATCTTCTGGGTTGGCAATGGATTAAAGGCGATAATAGTTATTGCTTTATTAATATCTATAGTAGTAACTATAATAAGTGTTTTAAATGGGTTTAAAGAAGTAGATAGCGATAAAATAAAATTACTCCAAACCTTTGGTGCTTCAAAGCTTCAGTTATTAACCTACCTAATAATACCTGCTTCAGTACCTACTATGATTTCAACACTTAAAATAAACGTTGGGTTATCTTGGGTTGGGGTAATAATGGGTGAATTCCTTGTTGGTAAAGCAGGGCTAGGGTTCTTAATAGTTTATGGAGGTCAAGTAGCACAGCTGGATATGGTAATGATGAGTATAGTTATATTATCAATACTAGCCTACTTAATGTATGAAATAGTTCATATCTTGGAGAAAAAGATTCAGGTGAGATCCTAAATTCATAACATAATATTATGAATATGATATAATTATACTGTTATATTAGAGTGCTAGAAGCCTTTGCAAAAGGCTTCTAGATATTAATAGAAGAGGAGATTTCTATATGCAAAAGCTAATAAATCAGTTAAAGGATATATGCGAAACACATCTATTAGATGAAAAAATATTGATAGTTCCATCTAATTCAGTTGGAAGACAAATCCTCCAGGCGTTAACAAAAGATGGACAAGGTTTTATGAATTTAAAAGCAGTAACTTTAAAGGAATTAGCAAAGAACTTATGCGAAAATAGGTTTTATGAAGCAAAGCTAGAGTACATAGATAGTGTTGTTAGTTTACAGTTTCTAATAAATAAAATTAAAGAACTTCTACTAAATAACAAACTTAATTATTTCAATAAAATTGAAGTAAACTCAACTTTATGTACAAGCCTTTTAAACTCTCTTTTGGAAATTAGAATGGCAGGGCTGGAAAGCTCTGCTTTAGATGAAAACAGCTTTGTTAGCGATAGTAAAGGACAAGATATTAAGTTGATGCTCTCTTGCTATGAAGCTATGTTAAAGGAGAATAATTATATTGATAGTGCTAAACAATACAAGACTTCTGTGGAAATTCTAGATAGTAATTTAAGCGGTAGCAGAGAGAAACTCTATTATGTAGTTCCTGATCTTGAGCTGACGTACCTAGAGATGAGTTTTCTTGAAAAGCTTACAAAGGGGCATTATACAAAACTTCACCTTAGTAACAATTTAGAGGTGGGTAAAGAATTTAATCTTCTAAAAGCCTATGGAGAAAGTAATGAAGTTAATCAGGTTTTTCAAAGCATTAAAAAAATGGGAGTAGCCTTAGATACTATAGCAGTATTTTATACGGATACAAATACCTATACTCAGCTTTTCTACGATGGAAGTTGCCAGTATGGAATTCCTATAACTTTTGGGGATGGGATTAATATAAAGAATTCTACCAGCGGAAGACTATTTTCCAATCTAATTAGTTGGATAAAACAAGGATTTTTAGCTAGCTCCTTATATGATATTTTTTTAAGTGGAGATTTTAAGGTAGTAAGTGATGAAAGCATTAGTATAGGATACCTTGTGAACCAATTAAAGGACATGGGCATAGGGTGGGGTAGGACTAGGTATTTATTATGTCTTGATAATGCAATAAAGCTTTGCGAAGATAAAGTTCATACTTGCGTAGAAAATTATAAGGATCACTATGAAAAAAAACATATTAAGCTTCAAGCCTTAAGGAAATTAATAGATAGTATTTTAGAGGCGATCCCAGAGCAAACTGAGGAGGGCTTAATAGATTTCAAAAAACTTATTATTGGACTTGGGAAGCTTATAGATGAGTATAGCAATATTAAAAGTGAAATAGATGGAGAAGGGAAAAAATCTATTTTAGATATCTTAAAGCTTTCCACAGTAAACTGTGAACCTTTAGTAAACCAAAAGGATGCTATAGAATTTTTAGAAGACATCATCTCAGGCCTAAGAGTAAAGGTAGCTAATCCTAAAAATGGCTTCCTTCATATATGCTCTTATAGAAGTGGTACCTATATTCATAGAAGCTCTAACTTCTTAGTTGGAGTTGATTCAGGAAAGTTTCCTGGAAGTGGTCTTGAGGACCCCATAGTGCTTGATACAGAAAGGACTAAGCTAAGCCCCTACTTATCTTTAAAGTGTGATGAAATAAATCGGAATAATGAATATATGAATAGGCTTATATCCTCTCTATCAGGAAAAGTTTTTATAAGCTATTCCTCCTTTGATACTACATCAAATAGAGCACAGTATCCATCTTTTATGATGCTCAAAGTATATAGGTTCTTAGAAAAGGATAATTCGCTAGATTATTCAAGCCTATCTAGCAGCTTCACAAATGAAGCAAGCTTTGCAATCACAAGTCCGGAGGAAGCCTTAGATGAAGCCCAGTGGTGGCTTAGTCGCGCTGCTTTAAATAATGGAAAACTTAAGATGGATTCCCTTGTAGCTTACTATAAAGATTTAGGAAAGGGAATTACTGCTAGGGCAAATAGGGAAACTGATAAATTTACTGCTTTTGATGGGAAACTTAGTGCTTTGAGCGGAGATTTTAACCCTAAAATAAATAGCAATATGAGTATGTCCACAAGTCAGCTTGAAATGATAGGAAAATGTCCCTATGAATACTTTCTAAAGTATATATTAAATATTAAAGTTCCGGAGGAATATGAATATGATGCGAGTGTATGGCTAGACCCAGCTCAGAGAGGAAGTCTTTTACATAGTGTCTTTGAAAACTTCTATAAAAGACTAAAGGATAACCATGAAAGGCCCTCCCTTGTTAAACATGCAGACTTAATAAATTCCATTGGGGAAGAGTTTATAGATATTTATAAAATGGAGATTATCCCTCCTAGCGAAATAGTATTTCAGCAAGAAAGAAGTGAAATACTACAGTGTTGTAGAGTCTTTTTAATTAGTGAGGAGGAAGAAAATTCTAAGGCAGCGCCCTGTTATTTTGAATTGTCTTTTGGTCGTGAGGATGATAATGATGAAATAGGAGTAATAGATAAAGTTGAAATTAGCTTAAAGAATAATTCTAAAATTTATATAAAAGGTATTATTGATCGGGTGGATAAAGAAGCAGAGGGATTGTATAGGATTATTGATTATAAAACAGGTTCAAGCTATAACTATGATAATGCGGATGTGTTCAAGGAAGGACGGCAACTCCAACATGCTCTATATTCAGTAGCCTTAGAACAAATATTAAGAGATAAAGCTATATGCATAAGTCCCCGGGTAATTGAAGCAGGATATATTTTTCCAACTTTAAAAGGAAAGGGAGGAAGGTATATGCGAAATCAAGAAAATAGAGATGAGTTTTATGAAATATTGGACATGCTTCTTGTACATTTAGAAAAAGGCTCTTTTCATATGACAAATAATCTAGCGGATTGTAGATATTGTGATTATAAAGATATTTGCGAAAGGGAAGCTTTAGAGAGATATATTGGGGATAAAATCGCAGACATAGATGAAAGTATTAATGATAAAGGGGGCGAAATAGATGGGTAAACTAGAGCTTGTTGATGCTAAGGTCCGAGAAAAAATAGAAAAATCTCTCCACATGAATTTCCTTGTGGAAGCTGGGGCAGGTTCAGGAAAAACTACCTGTCTTGTTAAAAGAATCATAAGTGAAATAGCCTCTGGCAATGGGAAGATACAAGAGATAGTTGCTATAACTTTCACTAAAAAAGCAGCGGATGAACTTAAACAAAGATTTCAGAATAAGCTTGAGGCTACTATTTTAGAAACTGAAGAAGCGGTTATCCTGATGCGCTTAAATACTGCCTTATCAAATATAGATAGCTGCTTTATTGGAACTATTCATTCCTTTTGCTCTAGAATCTTAAGAGAAAGACCTATAGAGGCTATGCTAAATCCTGATTTTGAAGAGGTTGATGATTTAGCTTCAAGTATCCTACTTGAAGAAGCATGGCATGGATATTTAGAGCATGTAAGAGTAAATAATCCAGAATTACTTAAGAGCCTTGATATAATCGGTATTAAGCCTGAGGAATTAAAGCAGTGTTTCATTCAAATAAGCACTTATCCTGATATAAATATTGAGGGGATAGAGATTAAGAAGCCAGAGTTTAGACCTTACTATGAAAAATTAAAGAATCTATTAAGGGATGCAATGGATTATATACCTAAAGTAGCACCGGATAATGGCTTTGATGAGCTTCAAAAAAGTATTTTAGCGGCAAGTCGAAATAGTAAGTATTTGGATATGGAAGATGAAAGGAACCTTATTAATATATTAGCTTCCTTTAATAAGTTGCCTAAAGTTACTTTAAATAGATGGGCAGATAAGAAAATTGCAAAAGAGTTTAAAGAGGAATTTACTATATTTCGTGATGAGATAGAAAGTGACATGAGAAAATGGAAAGAGTACTCTTATTATTATGTTTTGAATTTTGTTAAGCCTGGAGTTAAGTATTATGAAGAGCTTAGATATAAAAGATCACTACTGAATTTTCAAGATCTTCTAATGAAAACTGCGGAAGTGTTAAAAAACTATGGGGAGGTACGAAAGTATTTTCAAAGTAAATATAAATTTTTACTTGTAGATGAATATCAAGATACGGACCCAATTCAAGCAGAAATAATCTTTTATCTTACAGGAGAAGATACCCAGGAAAAGGACTTTCAAAAATTAAAGCCAAGACCTGGCTCCTTATTTGTAGTTGGTGATCCAAAGCAGTCAATTTATAGGTTTAGAAGAGCAGATATTTATATATATAATTTAACTAAAGCACTTATTGAAAAGAGTGGTGGAGAGACTTTAAGTTTAGTTTCGAATTTCCGTTCTGTGAAATCCATCTGTAATGTGCTAAATAAAACATATAAAGAAACCTTTCCAGAGGAGTTTAATGATTATCAAGCTAAATATTCTATGCTGGAAGGGGTAAGAGAAGATGCAGTAGGGTCTGATTTTGGTCTTAGAATCTTAAAGGTGGGAGCTGATTTTACAAATAAAGATGAAATCATAGCAGAGGATGCAAAATCCATTGGAAAGTATATTGCTTGGGCTATAAAGGGTAATGTTAAGTTAAGCCGAAGCGAGGATGAAATAAAGGAAGGGCTAAGCCCAACCCCTATACCAAAAGATTTCTTAATAATACTTAGGTATAAAGACCAAATGGAAGTATACTCAAGGGCTTTAGAAAGTATGGGTATAAAAACAGTAATTGCAGGAAGCAGCTCCTTTGGAGTTTATCCTGAAATGAAGGAGCTATTAAAAGTGTTAAGAGCTCTAACGGATATATATAATGAAGTATATTTAATAGCAGTGCTTCGAGGTATGTTCTTTGGAATTAGCGACGACATACTTTATAAATTTAAAAAAAGTGGGGGACGGTTCTCTATTTTTAGTGAAGTTCCAGAAGACACCCCAGAAGACACTAAAAACGCTATGGAGAATGCATATGCAAAGCTAAAAAAATACTACAGCTACACGAAAGAACTAACTCCAGCTGTAGTTATTAGCAAGATCATAAGTGAGTGTGGTATAGTGCCCTTTATCCTTACTGAGGAAATGAAGGATATAAGAAATGGTAATGTTTATCAAATGCTAGAGATTATTCGGGGCTATGAATTAGAGGGCCTTCTGGATTTTAAGCAGATGGTTACTAAAATAGAGGAGCTATTTACTTCAAAGCTAGAAAATGAAATATCCTTAACCGGTGATAATAATAACGGAGTTAGAATTATGAATTTACATAAAGTTAAGGGCCTTGAAGCCCCTATAGTTTTCCTTGCTAACCCCTACAAATTAACTGGGGCTAGGGTGGATATTCATATTGAAAGAAAAGGTGAAAAACCTGAAGGCTATTTAGCTATTAAAAAAGTAAAAGGCTATCAAGTCGAAATTATTGCGGAGCCAGACAGATGGGAAGGTTTTGAGGAGGAAGAGAAAAAGTACTTAGTTGCAGAGGAAGAAAGACTTTTATATGTGGCAGGAACTAGAGCAAAAAACATACTCATTATTAGCAGCAGCGAAAAAACCAATGGAAAAAACCCCTGGAGCAAAATCTTAAATAATATACCGGAAGAATTTATTATTGATATAGATAAGATAGAAATGGAAGAGAAAATAGATACCTACTTTCAGCCTGCGAATTTTCTAGCAGAGAAAACTAAAATCAATTCTATTGATGATAAAATATTTAGTCCAAGCTTTAATGAAATTACTCCATCAGTGGTTTCAACAGAGGGAGAAACTTTGAAAGTCCATTTTGGGGAAAGTCTTGGAGCAGAATTTGGAGTGGTAATGCATAAGCTCTATCAGCTATTAGTAGAAAATAATCAGGTTACAGAAATTGATATTTTAACTGCCCTTAAAGAAAATGAAGTTTCAGAGGGGAAAATCCTTACTGTTAGAAAATTGTTAAAGGATTTTAAGGACAGTAATATTTTCAAAAGAATAAAAAAAAGCAAAAAGGTTTTATGTGAAATCCCCTTTTCACTAAAAATTAATAGTGATGAAAGCGTGCCTTCTATAGTATTTGGAATTATGGATTTAGTCTTCAAAGAAGAGGGGGGCTGGGTGATACTTGATTATAAAACTAATGCAGCGGAAAGAGAAGAAGCTTTAGAAGGTTTGACAAAACATTATTCAAATCAGCTTAAGTTATATAGGGCTGCTTTTGAAAAAATCTCAGGAGAAAAAGTTAAAAGCTGTGTTCTATGCTTTGTAAGAGGAGTAAATGAGGAAGGTATGGGAATTGAATTGATTGAAGTAAATTAAGATTGTGTAAAGTGAGCTATGAAAAAACTGAATAAAAAAGTTAAGCCAAAACACTCTAGAATTATTACAAAAATAACCTAAGTTTATTCCAATGATGACATTCATTTATTACCAGCAAACTAAATTTGGATATGCCAAA
>DATCIH010000067.1:0-19349 GCA_036507955.1 Clostridiaceae bacterium
ATGAGATAACCGGCATCCAATTATAGCAATAAACCCCAATACCTAACTTACCCATATTTTCTATAAGGGTAATAACATCTTTTAATTCTTCTTCTCTTCCTGGAAGACCAAGTTTAATTTTATCAAACCAGGAACCTTCCACGACAAGTGGAGTAATACCCATATTTAAGTATCTATTTTGCATTCTTAGCAGTGGTAGATAATCCCATGGTTTCTCATCCTCTGAGGTTACATCCCCACCACAACCAACAACTGCATAATCTACCCCTAACTGCTTAGATTGTATCATTTTGCTTTCATTTGCTCCAAAAAAATATGATATTGCTAGTTTCATTTTATTCCCTCCTATTATGTTATTAATACCCACTTGTTATGTAAATAGCAAGTAAACCTTTTCACTATTTGGAAAACCCTCCCCCTTTTAAATGAAATAATGACTCCTATTTAAAAATACCTCTTTATACATTTTTTTTATATAACAAAAACGTAAAATAATATAACAAATTTGTCGAAATCACTTAAGTGATGGTTATTAAATGCCATTAAAGTTATTTTATTGATTGTTTTTCTTTGTGTAAACTTCTTGGAGCATTAAATTACTGAGAAGGAATGTTTCTTTTACATTAAAATCCTGTAGTTTAATAATCTTCGTTCCCAAAATCCATGTGTTAAAAAAATCTTTTCCTTTAAATCTACCATTGACTTTATCAATTTTCAATTCACCCTCATCAAACTTACTTGTTAATTGCGAGTTAAACTCATATACTACTCCATTTTGTTCTACTACATCACCATTTGTTTGTTGTACATATATATCAAGCTTTGTAAACTTTATATAAGATACCATTATAAATAATAGAA
Source organism: Clostridiaceae bacterium (assembly GCA_036507955.1). Taxonomy (GTDB): domain Bacteria; phylum Bacillota; class Clostridia; order Clostridiales; family Clostridiaceae; genus DATCIH01. Next base: position 862 of record DATCIH010000067.1, read on the forward strand.
TAATGCTAAATACTATTATTAGTACTACTTTTGTTTTACTAATCTTCATTATCTTTTCATCCTCGCAAATCTCTTATTTTTAATAATAATAAAAAGCTAATAAAACCTTGATTGTTATAGTTCATATTTATTTGTTTTCTAAAATCCATTTTATAGCCAAAACAGCTTTAGTTCCTTGCTTTGTACTAGCTGGAATACATAAAATCATATTCTCTGTGTTTACTCTAAATTTTTCGAGTAATTTGTTGTCTTGCAGGTTGATACCATAAAAACCTTTAGCTGTTGTTCCTTGAAGTTCTTCTATTTTTATACCAGATAAATCTATACCTTTTAGTTTATCAAGCCTTAAAAATGCGCCTTGCTTCTGAAAAACATCATAATCACTTTTGTTTAAAATCAATAGATCTATTACATTTGCACTTAATTCTGCTATGAATTTTTGCAAATATTGAGCAGATGCATCGTCATTTCCACCTGTTAAGCTTCCAGATGACATAATATCCACCAAGGCACTTTGCTTCTTCGTTGGATTTTTTATAACTATTGGGGTAAGGGTTTTTTTTAGCTTCTCAATGCTATCTCCATCCACGCTACTTCCAATTATAGTCAAATTAAATTCATAGTTGATTTTTGTAATTTGTCCATGAATAAATGAAACCAACCCTATTAAAACCATTATAGTCACTATTATTTGTATTTTATAGTAATCCCAGATATATTGGATCTTACCTTTTCTAGTCATTTTATAATCAGCCATTATACTCCACCCCTTTAAGATGTGAAAACATTTATTAATTATATCACATTTTCAGATAAAAAAAACACCAGTACAAAACTGGTGTAAAAGTAAATATATTTATAGGGGAATCTTATATATTCATCATAACTCCCATATATGACTTTCATGTGACTAATATGTTAATTATTTATGAACACTACATCTAATTATTTTATTAAAGAACTATTATAGATTAAGAATATTATGGTTAATAATAGCTCTATCTTTACTTGTTGGTCTATAAACTAGATAATACTCTGAACCCAGCCCAGGTTGTTCTGAGATTCTCAATACTAGCTTCATTTCCATATCTGACCTATCCGGCAAATTATATCTTACAATCGGTCCTGTAAAATTTTTATTAGGTTCTATGTCCGGAAATTCCCACTTTAATATCTTAATTTCTTCTTCTCCGAAATACAAAAATATGTCCATTTGTCCACCTTTTACTTTTAAGGGTGAATCATTAAGTATATAGATTTCTGGATTAAATAGCTCTCCAGGTTTCCAGCAGAATTTAGAAATTCTTGCGCTACATAATACAGGCCTGCAGGATGCTTTTACAGCATAATATGCAGGTTTTGGCTTGGCTCTCCAGCTAATAATACTGTTATTTGCAGCTGTTGGCCAAGGTTCATTATAGCACCAGTTTAAAGCCATGGAACATTTTGGTTTTTGCCTTCTTGCTTCCTCAAAAATACACTTATACCCTTCACTTTGTAATATCTGACCTCTTTGAATAAGTTCTTCCAGACTATTACTTTCCCCAAAATAATATTTGATTAAGTCCGGCATCAACCAAGTATCTTCTAAAAAAGTATTAAAACCATGATGCGTTTCCCAAGTAGTTCCAGGTCTAGGTGGAAATAGTTCTTCCTTTGGTATTATACTTTGGAGTATTTCAAGAGATGCTGGACTTGGACATCCAAATTCAGTATAAGCTGTGTTTGAGGCCTTAGCCATAGCTTGAAACACATCTTCTCCAGCTTCAGAACGGAATACATAATTTCCATGAGCCATTCCCATAAGTGGGGAAGTCATTAAAAAAGGTCTATTCGGATCAAGGTCATAACAGTTTTTGTTTAAAAGCCTAAGTGCCAAAGATTGATCTGTCATTCTAGACCAGGAATTAAAAAGTTCATTTCCTCCGCACCATAAAACAACAGATGGATGGGGCTTAAGCCTTTTGATAATTGCTTTTGATTCCTCATCTAATACTTTAAGGTAATGAGGTGTACCTTCATATTCATTGCATGCCAAAGGAAATTCCTGCCATACCATTATTCCCAGCTCATCACAAATCTCAAAAAAACTATCTTTATTTATTATTCCCCCTCCCCAGGAGCGAAACATATTCATATTTCCTTCTTTTGCTAGATTTATCAAGGGATAATAAGTATCCTTTGTTATGACCCCAGGAAATATTTCCGGATTTACCCAGTTAGAGCCTTTACAAAATATTGCTATTCCGTTTACCTGTAGGGTTATTGGAGGATTACTTCGACTTTTAGGAAATTCATTAGGATAATCCCAAGCTCCTTCATGCATAACTAGTTTTATTTTTCTAAACCCAATTCTAGATTCTTTTTTATCTATAACTACTCTAGTATTATTCAAAAGTTCTATTTTTAATCTATAAAGAGTTGCCTCCCCTTGACCATTTGGCCACCACAATTCTGGAGACTGTAAATCATAGGAAATTTTCATGGCTCTACTTGTAACCTCAGTGATATTTTCCATAACTAAATTATCTTGTTTATCAAAAAGGTTACATCTAACAAAACATTTTCCTACCTGATTCAAATTAATATCTATATTTACATTTGCTATAGTAAAATCACTATTTAATTCATAGGTAACTTCTGCATCCTTTATATGGAATTCCTTTCGAATTTCCATATAGGTTTCATCCCATATGCCTAAAGGAATAAGTCTTGGATGCCAGTCCCAACCATAGCTACAAGCGGGCTTGCAACTTTGATCTGCTTCTGCTCTGCTGCTTTCTGCCTTTACTTTTTTTGGAGCTGGAAATATTAATACTTCTAATTCTTCTCCGCCTCTTATAATAGTGGTTAAATCTATCTCCACAGGAGTAAACATACCTTCCTGCTTATGGATAATTTTATTGTTAAGCTTAATAATAAATTTATAATCTATCCCCTTGCATACAAAATATACTCTTTCTTTTTCTTCTAAGTCAGGGAATTCAAGCTTTGTTATATAGGACCAATATACATCTTCCATCCAACCATAATCTTTGTAATTGTCCCCATATGTATAGCTACCATAGCCCTTTGCTTTTGCCCAATCCAATTGTACTGCCCCAGGGACTGTAGCAACAACCCTATTTTCTACAGGCATATCTTTTTCTTTAGTAAAGCCTACTGTCCATTCTAATGCTTTCTTCATTATATTGCCCTCCGTTTAAAATCAATTATTTCTTTTACAAGAATATTATTTTTATATTAAAAGTCCAGGTGTAGCATAATTATAGCTAGAATCATCTAGCACCAAAACCCAGTCATTATTTCTTCCGCTGGAGGGAGGAACAAAACTTTGAATCCCTATATTTAGATATTCTCCAGCAGGTGTAGCTGTGCCCTTCCTTGGGTCATACCAGTTGGCCTTCACCTTCTCTCTTGATATTCTTCCCATATTAGTATCAAAATCATCAAAATACCCATTATTAGGATTGAAGCCTATAGTTAAATGCTTTCCCTCATCCCCTTCCTTAATGCCCGCTGCCATCTCGTTTGTCACGTTAAAATGTCTCTTAGTTCTAAGTTCTCTATCTCCATCTAAAATCCATATTATATTTATTTTATTCTTTTAACGTCCTCCTAATCATTTTCCATAGGTTCTTGCATTTTTTTCTTTAAAAATTTCAGCACCTTTACCCCAGCATTAGTTACTCTTAAGCCATCCATTTCTGCCAAAGCGAGTACCATCCTCCTTTATTATAAATCTTTTATTATTACTACTTTTAAAGATTGTACATTGTCCATTTAATAAATCTCACTTTACAAAATATAAGAGCTAATTAAATTTCATAATTAATTGAAACTTCTTTATTAAGCACTAATAATTCTAATTCATATATATTGTCACCTATATACTTTACTACCCCATCTTGAGAGGTTGGTTCAGTGCTACTTGCAAACCTTAAATAAGCCTTACCACCAGGAATCTTAACTTTTATGGTATTCTTATCCTTGTATATGTATACATTTCCTTTTGCTGTTGGAACTTCGCCTTCTATCCACTCTAGACCTCCTAATTTTGGGGCAATCTCAAAGCTTTCATAGCCAGGAGTTAAGGGTTTTACTCCCAAAAAATATTTTCCTAAAAGGTATAGAGGACTTGCTCCCCAACCATGGCACAAGCTTTTCCCAAAAGGCCTGCCATAGAAGGCATACTGTTCTTCTCCTTTTAATGCTGGATCATAGGCTTCCCAAAAGGAGGTGGCACCCAAGTTAATCATGCCTCCCCAATAATCCAATATTTCTTTCATTGCATAATCTGATTCACCAATCTGACAAAGCGCACTTAGTTCATAGAATCTCATATATGGCGTGGTTATTTTCTGTATATTATCATTAAGGAGTACATTATTTTTTATTGCTACTTGTTGTTTGCTATCAAGATAATCAAATAACAAGGCAAAAACACTTGGATATTTAGTTACTTTATCTAAAACCTTACCTTCTACCCTATTATGAAGTAAAACTTCTTTATCTTTATCCCAAAATAATTGAAAAGTTTTAAGCTTAATCTCCTCAGCAATTTTCCCATATATTTTTTCCCTTTTAAAATCCTTCATCATATGAGCAGTTTCTTCCATAACAAATAGGCTTTTAATTAGTAGCAACTGTTCTGTGCTAACTTCGCCTCTATTATCAATTTCTGCCCAATCCACATAAGTCCAATCTGATCCTTGCCCTTCAACAAGCCCATCTTTATTCAATCTACTAAGACAAAAATCCATTAAAGATACCATTTTATCATAATTATTTTCTATAAATTCACAGCTTCCACTATATAGATATAAATCATTAATTCCTATAAACCAGTAAAAGGAGTAATCTACTATTCTATTTACGTTAGAATCTGTTGGTTCTTTTCCTCTTAAGGCTATATAACTTCTCTTTACTACATCCAAATCATAGAAGGTATAATAATTCATTAAAGCAGTTTGAATAGTATCTCCACACCATACCCAGCGGTCTCTTTTGATTCCATCTAATAAAAATTCCCTTGTATTAAGCTGAAGGGTATACATGGCTGTTTCCCATATTTTATTTAACATTTCATTGGAACTTTTGAAGTTACCTTTATATTCTAAAGGAAGAAATTCGTATAAGGCCTCTAAACCATCAAATTCAACAGTTTTATCAAAAACTACATTTATGAATCTGAAGGCTCTGGATTTTGAAAGTGGATAGTCCTCACTTACTCCATTATCAATGTTTATATCATCAAAAACTTCACAGTATTTTGAAGATAAGGCTTCTTCTTTGGATTCGCCATAATATATACTTACCTTACCATTTCCTTTAATACTCTTTAATATTACATATCCAAAGGTTTCCTTGCCAAAATCATATAACGTAGAGTTATCCTTAACCTCTATTAATTTACTATATATTTTTTCTGTTGAAAGCTTGAATTGAGAGGGCTTGTCTGTAGATGAATTAAAATTCCAGCATCCAACTACTTCAGATTTCATCTCGCTTATACTAGCTTCCCAGGAACTATCACTTCCAATTTCATTTGCTTCTACATATATAGTTGGAAAGGTGTTAGGATTATAAACTTTTACATTAATAATGTGATGACCTTTGGTAACTAAATAGTTTTTGATATCACTATATATAATTTTGCCATCAATTTCAAAATAATAATCTCCCTCAGCATATATAGTAATTGAGTCATCCATCTTTAAATCACATTCTTTTCTAAACCTAACAGATTTATATGCAGCGTCTAATCTCCAAAATGGTGGGTAAACCCTTCCTCTTTCTTCTCTTAGTACAGAAATCTTTTCATGAAGCCAAATTTCAAAATCTCCAGGATACCATATCCAAGTTACTTGATTAATCATTAAATCCCTCCTTATGTCAATAATTTATATAATTCGATATAAAACAAATTATCCCTTCAAATTATTTTAATTTTAAGAGAAACCACTTATATGGAATTTGTATATTTAACTTTATTTTTATACATACTAAATTTATTAAGTTTTCAAAGGAGAAGTACAATGCTTTTTGCTGTTTCAGAAATGCCTAAATCTGTAAGAATTCAAGAGTACTTGACTTCTATTCACATAGATGATTGGATAAAACAGGACTTATTCAATTTCAGATGGTGCCTCTTACTTAGTTTAATTATTGTGGCTTTACTTATTTGGTGGAAGTTACTAGACAAAGCTAGACTACCTGAAATTTTCCTATACGTTGTACTTATAACTATAATAGTACTTGGAATAGTTGAGTATGGAGATGAATTGGTACTCTGGGATTACCCAACGGATATAATTCCTATATTCCCACCTCTTACATCAATAAATTTAGTAATTTTACCTTTAATATATTCCTTAACATATCAATATTTTAAGACAAGAAAAAGCTTTATATGGGCGACTTTAATAATAACATCTATAATTTGTTTTATCATAGAGCCAATCTTTGTATGGCTAAGCCTCTATGAGCTAGTCCACTGGAAATATTATTTTAGTCGTATCTTGAGCATATCGCTAACCCTAGCTTACTCCAAATTCTTTGTGATAAATTAAGTAAACTTGATTATGACGGTTTTATAGGAATTGGGTATTTAGAGCAAATTATTGCAGATCATCCGAATTCTATTTTTCCCCAGTACCTTGCCACAGAGAGACCTGATAAATCCATAGCAGCACTATTAGAAGGTAGATTTCTTATAATGCTTCAAGAAACCTCCTTTGTGCTAATAGTCCCTGTTACCATTGATGCCTTCGTTCAGGCCCCTGATGATTATACCGTTCAATGGATAGGAGGAAGTTACTTGTTTTTGCTAAGGAAGGTAGCAATATTTGTAACCTTATTTCTTCCAGGTATATATATATCAATACTTAGCTTTCACTACTACATATACCTATGCCCTTACTAGTACCACTTGCCCAATCCAGAGCAAGGGTGGGTGCCCTTTCCCCCGGTTATCGAAGCTTTCCTCATTGAATTTGTACTAGAGATGATTAGAGAAGCTTCAATTAGACTTCCGACTTTTATAACTTCTTCCATAAGTATAGTGGGTGGATTGGTAATAGGTCAGGCTGCAGTATAGGCTGGAATTGTAAGTGATCTTATGATAATAGTTATTGCTACCTCAGCTATTGCAGGTTTCACCATACCAACTTATGATATGGGAATCTCCTTTAGGTTAATTAAATATATGATTATGATATTTTCAGCAATATTTGGTATTATTGGGATAATTATTCCTATGAGCTTTTTTGTCACTTAATAGTATTAGAATCTCTTGGAGAACCTTATTTCCAGCCAATTACACCTTTTAAATTACGTGATTTTAAAGATTCTTTTATGCGAGCTCCCTTTAAAGACCTAAAGAAAAGGCCGGATATAGCAAAGCCAATAGATAAGGAAAGAGGTAAGGGTAATGGATAATAACGAAAATCAAATCACCTCCCGCCAATTAATGGGAGTTTTATTATCTATGCAGTTAGGTATCGGAGTCCTTGCCTTACCAGCTTATTTATCAATAACCGCTGGTCATGATGGTTGGATTTCAGTGCTTATATATGGAACAATAATAACCGCTATCATCGCACTAATAATAAACCTCATGAATAGGTATGATAATCAATCTATATATGAAATAAATAAATTTTTATATGGTAAATATCTGGGAGGTTTATTAAATCTTTTTATAGTTCTATATTTATAGAACTGCGCATGCCTATATTTAAGAACCTATATAAATGTATTATATGTTCAGTTATTAAGATTAACCCCTACCTTAATATTATGTGTTTTTATTATAATACCTACTTACTACTTAGTATGGTACGGCTTTAAATATGTTGCTAGATACGCATTTATGATATATATTTTCTTAGTTTTTTGTTTCATTTTGTTTCTACTTGTATTTAAAGACCTAAGATTTAACTTTCTATTGCCTATTGGTGAGAGTGGCTTAGAAGGTATAAAAACAAGCTTTAGTTCCTGTATATTTGCATTCTTAGGTTATGAAATAATATCAGTTATATATCCTGAGATCACAAATAAGCCCAAAGCTATGAAATATGCTTTAGGTACAAATTTAATTACTACTATTTTTTATCTATTACTTGTTTTAGTTACTACCTCCTTTTTTGGAGAGGAAATGTTAAAAAGAAGTTTATATCCAATAATTAAACTTTCTAGATCTTATAAAGCTCCAATAATAGAAAGAGTAGATCTAATTTTTATATGCTTTTGGCTACCTGCAATGGCTATGGCAACTAGAGGGCATTTTTCTGTAGCCTATTATAGTATACATAAACTGTTAAAGTTAAAGAAAAAAGCTATACACCTAATTTTGTTTACCGTAATAACCATATTTCTAAGTGAAATACCCAAGAGTAACTCTCAACTTGATAGTTATAATAATGTTATGATAGTTTTCGGAACTTCTTTTTCAGTATTTTTAGTTATATGCTACTTATTATCCTTTGTAAGAAGAAAAGGGGTGAAGCCACATGTATATAAAGATATATAGAATGATTTTTTTTTCATTTTTCTTCCCTTTTTACTTAGTGGCTGCTGGGATGAAAAAGCCATTGAGAATATTGGGTTTATTACCATATTGGGTATAGAGTCATCTAAGAATGGAGAATTAAACTTAACATATGGAATGCCTGTTACTGTTACTGTTACTGTTACTGATCCTACTACCAAATTCTATTCTGAGATTCTAGATACCACCTCTTCCTTATTAAGAATTGGAAGAGATAAATTGAGGCTACAATCCTCAAAAACTTTGGAAGCAGGTAAAATTCAATATATGGTATTTTCCAAAGAAATTGCTGAAAAGGTACCTATTGGAAGTATCAATGAAGTCTTTGAAAGAGATCCTTCCAATCCAGTTCTTGCTTGGGTAGCAGTAGTTGATTGTAGCCCTAGAGAGTTAATTCATACGTCTGTCAAATATATTGATAAGCCACGACCTTCCATATATATAACTCATCTAATGGAGCGAGCTGCAGAGTGTGGATATACTCCTGAAACTAGAGTTTATAATTTTAATATAATAAATTTTGCTCCCGGCATAGATAATATAACACCCCTTATAGCCTTTGACTCTAAAGCAGTTGAAGTTAAAGGTTCAGCGCTGTTTTCAAGTGGTAAGATGGTTGGAACAATTAATCCAAGACAAACAGGACTATTGATCTCAATGATGAAAACTTTAAAGAATAAAAGATACACCTATATAGCTAGTGATCTAACAGAAGATACAACTACTCCAAAGAAAGGCTTAGCTATTCTACTCCGTCAAAATAGTAAGAAAATATATATTTCAATCCAAGATAATAACCCTAAAGTAGATATATATTTAAACTTATATGGATATATAGATGAGTATAAGTGGGACAATTTAAGAGATAAAAATAGAGTTAAACAATTAAGTTCTCTTGTACAACAACAAATTCAAGAGGATTGTCAGAAACTCATTGAGTATATGCAAAGTATAGAAAGTGATCCTATTGGTATAGGCGACATGGTACGAGCTAAATATAATAGCTACTTTAAGGGAGTAGTTTGGCATAATGAATATAAAAAAGCGATAATAACTACCCATGTTAAATTTAATATAATTCAGTATGGAGATATCCAATGAAGTAACTCTAAGAAGAACGTGGTGAAAGCAATTGAAGGGTATACTTAAAAAAACATAATATTTTTAATTATTATTCCTCTTATTTTTTCTGGTTGCTGGGATCAAATGCCCATTGAAGGTACTGGATTTATAACCATAGTTGGAATTGAGACTGCTCCTGCTGGAGATTTGAACCTTACCTATGCCATGCCCGCTATTGACCCAGTTGTTACTTCTAGGGGAGAAATACTAGATACTGAAGCGAATCTATTAAGAGAAGGACGAGAAAAATCAAATAGAACTTCCTCAAAAAGTATGGCCGCAGGTAAAATACAATTTCATTTATTTTCTAAAGAAATTGCAGAAAAGGGAGTTATACGTGATATTAATTCTTTATTAGAAAAAGATCCTTCAGATCCAATCCTTTCATGGGTTGTAATAATCGATGGAAGCCCCAGAGAGTTAATACATCATGCTGAAGAATTAAGTGATAAGCCTAGACCCTCCACGTATTTAAATGGGCTTCTTGATCGTGCTGTTATAAGTGGAAGTATTCCAGAAACTAGAGTCTTCAACTTCGACTTAGTAAGTTTAGCTCCTGGCATGGATAATGTTGTGCCAATGATAAAGCTTAATGAAAAATCCATAGAAGTAATGGGTTCAGCTTTATTCTCCAAAGATAAAATGGTGGGTACTATAACTGAGAAGCAAAATGGTCTGTTAATGGCAATGATGAAAACTTTAAAAAATAAGAAATATACTTATGAAGCCAGTGATATAAATGATGAGGATAATGAAAAACCTAAACGTGGATTATCAATTTTAATTGGGCAAAAGAGTAAAAGCATAAAAATTTCTATAAGAGATAATACACCTGTAGTGGATATTAATTTAAAACTAAACGGAACAATTGATGAGTATAAATGGGACGATCTAAATAATGAAAGCTCAGTGAAAAAGTTAAGTGAAGCTATCGGCATACAAATCCAACAAGATTGTCAAAAGCTCATTGAATACATGTAAGGCATAGAAAGTGATCCTATTGGTATAGGAGATATGATAAGAGCTAAGTATAATAGTTATTTCAAAAAAATGGATTGGCATAAGGCTTATAAAGCTGCAACAATAACTGTTCATATTAAATTTAATATTGCTGAATATGGAGTTATATCATAAAAAGGTTCAGATTAAATAATTTGAACTTTTTTTTATATTACCTGCTTTTTGCAATTCAACCCACTCAATATTTTCTAAAAATATAGTAATATGGCAATGTATTATGGTAAAATAAGTTGGACTATATAAAAAGCAACCTTTTAGGAGGAATAACAATATGGATGAGAATTTTATTAGATATAACATTCAAGGCTTAGCAGATGATATGGAAGTCAACCTCTCAACTCTTTCTTCTTTATATTCGGAATTTTTTCATGAAATGAAAATAAATATTGAAGAAAGTAAAGATTTGTGTAATTCTAAGGATTGGTGGAAACTTCAAAGGGTAATCCATAATATTAAAGGTATATCCTCTTGCCTTTATATAGAGGATATATATGATATTTCAAATAAATTAGATATTGAATTGAAAAAGCAAGCCTATGAAAATGCGCTTCCTGATATAACTTCAATTAATAACTTATTAATTTCAAGTGAAACGGATATAAAAGAATTTTTTAAGAAAAATGGAATCAATATGTAAAACTTACTTAATCGGGGGATTGGAAAATGTTTACCGGAAAAAAATTTCTAATTGTAGATAATTCTCGTACGATAAGACTTCAAATTAAAATGATGTTACAAAATGAAGGCGCCTTTCTAGTTGATGTAGGTACAGAATGGGGTATGACCACCAAGATAGAAGAATATGGTGTACTTGCAGATTTAATTATTATGGATTTAATTTTGAATTCTGAAGATGGCTTAGAACTCATTAAAAAGCTTAAAGCAAACTTAACCTTTAAATATATCCCCATTATTATTATTAGTGAGAAAGTTGATATAAATACAATATTAATTGCAAAAGAGCTTGGAGTAAGAAGCTATTTGAAAAAGCCTTTTAAAAAAGCTGAACTAATTAGTAGAATCACGGATGCTCTACAACGAACAGCTAATGAAAAAGTTCAAAGTTAAACACTAAAGGTCTTTACTTAAGTAAAGACCTTTAGTGCATTATAGAGCTTTTCAATTTATACTGGCTTAGAAAGGTGTCCGTCCATGCCAGCATTTAAGCACTCATCAATTTCTTCTTTACTAACTCCTGCAGTTAAAGCTATTATAGGAATATGCTTACCCTCTTTCATCTCTAGCGACCTAATCATACTAGTTGCCTTCAGCCCGTCCATTTCTGGCATATGAACATCCATAATTATTAAATCATAATTGTGGTTTTTGAACATTTCTACTGCCAACCTGCCATTCTCCGCTAAATCAACTATGCAAGAAAGCCTTTGGAGATAAGTGCTTATGATTTGCCTATTAATCTTGTTATCCTCAGCTACAAGAATTCTAAGTCCTAAAGCTGTAATAATGTTCTCATTAGAGATGTTGTCAGCTTGAATTTCAAAAGGGATAGAGAAACAAAAATTACTTCCTTTCCCAAGTTCACTTTGAACTGTGATATTCCCACCCATAAGATTTACAAGGTTTTTTACTATTGATAGACCAAGTCCTGTGCCTCCAAACTTTCTAGTTGTTGAATTATCTGCTTGTTTAAAGCTTTCGAAAATGCTATCTATTTTTTCTCCTGGTATACCTATGCCAGTGTCTGATACATTGACAGCTACTAGAATCCTATTTTTCTGCTCATTAACTATGGATACTGTAACTTTTACCTCCCCCTCCTGTGTAAATTTTATTGCATTACCCAAAAGGTTTATTAATATTTGCCTTACTCTTCCCGAATCTCCTAATGTTTTATGCTTTAAATTTTCATCTAAAAGGTAAGTTAGCTTTAATAATTTATCTTTTGCTAGGACTGAATAAATTTCAACCGTATCCTTAACAATCAAATTAATATCAAAAACACTTTTTTCAAGTTCCATTTTTCCTGCTTCAATCTTTGAAAAATCCAAAATGTCATTTATCATAAGTAAAAGAGATTCCGCTGAATTTACTATCATCTTAATGTATTCCTTTTGCTTTTCTCTAGATAAATCTGTTGTAGCGAGTATTTCTGAAATACCTATTACCGCGTTCATTGGAGTTCTTATTTCATGACTCATATTAGCAAGGAAATATCCCTTTGCTTTATTTGCTTGTTCAGCTTCTTCTTTTGCCTTTTGTGCTTCTAATAAAGCCTCTTCCAATTTTGTAATATTTCGTAGTACTATGAGTTCTCCATTTTTTCTATGCTTTTCATCATAAATTTTAGTAATACGTAGATCAAAGTATTCTGTTACATTATCTTTAGTGTAAATTATCTTATGGTTCTTATTTGTTGAGTCAATAATATAAGCAGATAACTCTTTCCAATTATACAAAATATCTACAACTGTTTTACCTATGTAATTCTTGTCATTATTATTTAATATGGTATCCCTAGCTTTTTTATTTAAATCTAATATTCTTTTACTATTATCAATTACAATTATAATATCACGCATTTCCTCAACAATCTTATCTCTAGCCACAGGCAAAATATCAAGTAACTTATATTGAAATAGAGCATAAAAATACAAACTTCCTGAGGCTAAGAAGGAAAAAGGTGTTATATCCACATTACCTAAGGGAATTAGATTAAAAATAAATATAACATTGGATACAATGGGAAACATAGCAGCTACGGCAATAATTATAGCTTGCCTTCTATATATATCAATTGACGTAAAACATGCCTTTATAAAAATATAAGCACCCATAACTATAAAAATATACATATATACGGCATTTACCCAAAATAAAGGACCATTCTCCATAGATAAAACATGGTTTTGAATGGTTACACTTGTATAATATTTATGATGAAGAGGATTAGTCCAAATAGAAATGATAATTAATAATGGTATAACCATAAGCTTTAGCCACTTACTAAAGCTTAACTTATTAGATCCCTCTTTATAATCATTTGCCAGAGCATAAAAAGCTACTCCTGACATAGTTATTCCAAAATATCTCATGTTGGCTAAAAATAGTTTCGTAGAGAGGTCATTAGCAATAAAAGTGAAGGCTTGAAATAAACACCAGACAAAAAGCGACCACATTAAAACAACTAATGGTACTGATCCCCTAGCTGGTCTTCTTCTCCATGCCATATCTCCAACTATGAGTGCAAGGATTCCTGCCATAAATAGTGTAAAAACATATATAGTATTCATAATTATCCTTTCTAATTCGTAATATGTTTGTTTAATAATAAAGTTCTATATTATTATAGCATCTATTTTAGGGTAAAAAAATAACACCAGCTACAACTAGTGTTAAATATATATATATTATAGGAGGATTCCTATATACTTATAGTAACCTTTTTGTGTGTCAGAAAAATGTCTAATATGATAACAAACTATGAACAATGCCTATAAACTTATTTTAAATTCTTAAGTAAAAAAATAACACCAGCTACAACTAGTGCTAAATTAACATATATATAATAGAGAGGATCCCTATATTTACATAATAACCTTTAAGTGTGACAGAAAAATGTCGAATATGATAACAAACTATGAACATTGCTATCTATTGTTTCTAAACCTAATAGGTGCATTCCCCGTTTTCGATTTGAAATAATTAGAGAAATAATGTTCATCTGCAAATTTTAATTTTAATGCTATTTGTTTTATAGGAATATTAGTATTAATTAAAAGAAGCCTTGCTGTTTCTATTTTTTTAGACAACAGATAGTCATATGGAGTCGTCCCGTATTCTTTCTTAAAAATGCGTATAGTTTGAGAAGGCGAACGGAAAACATAATTAGATAATGTCTTAATTGATAAATTACTTTCAATATGATTATCTATATACTGCTTAAGTTGCAGTGCAGTACCATTATTTATTTTCAGAGAAATCTCAACTTTAGAATATATCTTCAATAAAATTTCATGGAAAATTATAGAAGCCTTTTGAAAAATATCTTCTATATTTTTATTTGTTTCCTTAGCCGTAAAAAACATATTATAAAACAACTCTTTTAAATCCATATTCTTTATAAGATATATATTATTAAGTTTGTATGCCTGCATTAGATTCTCAATTAGAGTTCCTTTGATATTGAACCATATCTTAGTCCACGGATCCTTTCCATCGGAAAAATAAAGATGATCACATCCCTTAGGAAGGATATAAATATCCCCTGAACTTGCAATAAATTCTTGACCATTTATTTTTATAGTCCCTTCTCCTTTTATGATATATTCAAAGCAATATATCTCAGAGTTTTTCCTATCAATTTTATAGGTAGCATCGCAATAAGAAATTCCTGCCATTTGTATATAAAAAGGGTACTGATTTCTAGTATCTTCTGTGAAACTTATAATATCCTCATTCATGCTTTTATTCCTCACTTATATGCTAATATAATCTATTCATATATATATATTATAGCTTTATAATATAAGTAAGTAAATGAAGGAGTGATAAAATGAATGATAACTTTAGACCTGCTGCTATTCCTCTAGTTACCGTAGATCCCTACTTTAGTGTATGGTCTACCTCCAATTGCCTTTATGAAGATACAACTAAACATTGGACTGGAAAACCGAATGGTATGACTGGTATTATATGGATTGATGATAAAGCTTATAATTTTATGGGTAAAGTATCTGAAAATACAGAAGTTTTAAAACAAGAAAGTGTTTCAGTTAAGCCATTAACAACTATCTATACTTTTAAAGGAAATGGTATAAAACTACAAGTAAAATTTCTTACTCCTTTATTGTTAACAGACTTAGAACTAACTTCAAGGCCAGCCTCCTATATAGATTTTATTGTTAGTTCAATTGATGAAAACCCTCACATTGTGAAAATTTATTTCGATGTGACAGGTGAATGGTGTGTGAACTCACCAGATCAAAAAATTAAGTGGGGTAGGAAAGAATTATCAGAAAATATTGAAACTATGTTTATGTGTAATGAGAAACAAGAAGTGCTTTCAAAATCAGGTGATGATCTTCGTATTGACTGGGGCTATTTTTATCTTGTAGTACCGAAGACAGCAGAAATTGATTATACAACTGTAATTGGAACTAGTGATATAAGAAATAAATTTATTTTAGATGGTTTAATACCTGTAAAAGATGATGATGTTATGCCTAGAAACTTAGAAGATGATATGACTGTTATGGCGGTTACATTGGGCTTTGGATCAGTCTATGAAACCCAGAAATCCAATTACATTGTACTTGCATACGATGATATAAAATCAATAGAATATTTTAGCAAACCATTATCTGCACTCTGGAGATCGCATTGCGATAGTTTTGATAATTTATTAGTAAAAACAGTAAAAGAATATAGTGATATTTCCCACAAATGTGAAGTGTTTGATGAAAAACTTATAAAGGATTCAACTTTAGCAGGTGGTAAAAAATATGCAGAACTTATAAGTCTAGCTTACAGACAAGCTGTAGCAGCCCATAAGTTAGTTACCGATGAGAATGGGGATGTGTTATTTTTCTCAAAAGAATGTTTTAGCAACGGATGTATTGCAACTGTAGATGTAACGTACCCTTCAATACCGCTATTCCTACTCTTTAATACTGAACTTGTAAAAGGAATGTTGAGACCAATATTTAAATATTTTAATAGTGATGCATGGACCTTTGATTTCGCACCCCACGATGTAGGCTGTTATCCAATAGCAAATGGTCAAGTCTATGGTGAAAATGCTTTAGAAAACCAAATGCCAGTTGAAGAGTGTGGAAATATGTTGATTACTATGGCTGCAGTCTCAATAATAGATAAAAATGCTGATTTTGCACAGGAAAATTTTACTCCGCTAACTTGCTGGGTAGACTATCTGGTTATAAAAGGTTTTGACCCTGGTAATCAGCTTTGTACCGATGATTTCGCAGGGCATCTTTCCCATAACTCAAATCTCTCAATTAAAGCGATTTTAGGAATTGCTTCCTATGCTATTTTATGTAAGATGCTTGGATATGAAGAGAAACATAGTTACTATTTAAATATAGCTAAGGATTTTGCTATTAAGTGGGAAACTATAAATAAAGAAAATGATCATTATAAATTAACCTTTGATGGAAATGATAGTTGGAGCTTAAAATATAACTTAATTTGGGACTCCCTGTTAGGTTTAAATATTTTTAGTAAAGATATAAAACAAGCGGAAGTTGAGTATTATATTAAAAAGCAAAACAAATATGGCGTTCCCCTGGATAGCAGAGAAACCTATACTAAAACGGATTGGATAGTTTGGAGTGCCTCGCTTTCTGATAATAAAGAAGATTTTGAAGCTTTGATAGCTCCAATATGGGACTTTATTAACGAATCTGAAAGTAGAGTTCCCTTTACTGACTGGTATGACACTATAAGCTGCATGCAAATAGGCTTCCAGAACCGTTCAGTGTTAGGTGGTATTTTTATTAAGCTGTTGAAGGTAAATTAAGTTACTGCAAAAAATTCAAATAGCAAAAAATTCAGCAGTTATTATTCTGCTGAATTTTTTATGGCAAGTAATACCCGCCCTCTATACAACCAAATGCTTGTATAGTAAATTTTAAATCCTTTTCAAATCTGATTAAATTAGTTATATGCCCCCTATTCTCCTATAACACATCTCGTATCATATGTGATGGTAATTTTGACCAACCATACCCTGCTTCTGCAGATTTATCCTCCGGCATTCCTGGTAATATAAGACCACCATCTATTTTTATAGTAACTCCTGTAATGTATTGGGCTTTATCAGATGCAATAAATTCTACTAAATACCCAATTTCCTTTGTTGTTCCGAGTCTACCAGCAGGTATTTTTTTAGCAAAATTATTATCTGATAGCTCTTCATCTAGGTTATTACCTCTTACTTTAGTTGCTCCAGGTGCAACACAGTTTACCCTTATACCATAATGGGACATTTCAAGTGCCATAGATTCTGCGGCACGGTTAAGTGCAGCCTTGAGTCCTCCATAAAGGGCATCTTCTGGATATGCTCTTATTCCTCTTGTGGAGGATATAAAAATAATATTACCTTTTACTTCATTTTTAACCATATATCTAGCTGCAACATTGGAACAAAGCAAATAACTTCTAAAATTTAGATTATACACAAAATCTATTTGTTCTACGTCCAAATTAAGAAGACTATTATGTCTTGTAAGACCTGCATTACAAACAAGTAAATCTATACCCCCTAGGTCACTGATTGCTTCTTCCGTTACCTTTTGGGGCACTTCAGGCAGCTCCATAGCTGCCTGATAATAGAAACATTTTCTACCCATTGCTTCTATTTCCTGGGCTAGGGATTTTGCTTCGTCAAGTTTACTATTGTAAGTAAAAGCTACATCATATCCTCCCTTAGCTAAAACTAATGCAATTCCACGTCCTATCCCTCTACTTCCACCTGTTATAAAAACTTTCTTAATTCCTATTTTACACATCTCCTTAAGGTGTATTAATTGTGCCGTCTGGTAATCTTGTTTGAGTCCACTTTGTTATTGTATTTTTAGCAGGATATTTAGCTGCTAGCTTTTCATCAATGTCTATACCAAGACCTGGTTTGTCATTTGCATAAACATAACCATCCTTTAAGATAGGAGTTCCTGGAAATACCTCTTCAAGAATACCATCAAGCCCACACCATTCTTGTATACCGAAGTTATGAGAAACTAAATCTAAGTGAATATTAGCAGCATGACCTACAGGGGATACGTCTCCTGGTCCATGCCATGCAGTTCTTACACCAAAC
>DATCIH010000068.1:0-2299 GCA_036507955.1 Clostridiaceae bacterium
AATCTAGGCAGTTATTATATCGAAGAAAAGAAATATAGAAGAAAGCAAAGTTTGCAGTCATTTATATTAGAGGTTCATCCAAAAGCACCTGTAAGACACATCAATGGAGACACTCTAGATAATAGAAAATGCAACTTAGAAGTATATGATCGAAATACAATTAATGATTATGAAGAAGTAGATGGAGATGCTGTTGAAGTAATATTAAGAGACAGATATGGCAAAGAGAAAACAAGAACCATAATTGATAAAGAAGATACAAATAGAGTAATTAATAATGGTTATACATGGGTTCTATTTAAGAAAGATACAGAACCTTATGCAGTAGCTAATACTCCAGAGGGGAAAATTTATTTGAATAGATTTATAATGGGTACAACTGATGATATGGTTACTCATCCTATAAATCTTAATACATTAGATAATAGAAAAGCTAATTTAGAAAACAAGTATGCTAATGTAGAAGATGTTAAATTAAATGAAGAAACAGAAAGCTAATAAGCATTCTAAAAATCAGTATAGAAGATAGCGCTATACTGATTTTATTTTTTTGACTTTGGGTCAGAAGCAACTTTAATTTGAAATTGATTTGTTTTACCCATAATGTATGCTAGTTTAATTATAGATTTTTCGTCCTTAGTCATTTTTCTATTAAACATCTTTTCAAATTGATTCATTAGGTTAAGCGTGTCAATTTTGTAATTTTGATTTAAAGTTCTATTTGGGTTTTTAAGTTTATCAGGATAATATACCTTGGTTTTTATATCTTTGCTATAAATTTTTTTGAAAATTTCTGCTGTGTAATAAGCGTCGTTTAAAGCATTATGGAATTGAATTTCAATAGGTATGCCCAGCAGCTTTGCTGCATTACCTAGACCAATATTAATTCCTTTTTTACAATTAAACGAAGTAGAAGCATAGGACTGAATGTTGATGTACTCTGTGGGGATCATGGTTTTATCAAAATTATAATATTTTATATTGCGAAATAATTCTTTTATATCAGCCAGGCCCCATACACACAATACAGTTCTATCAGTGCTTATGAATTCTATAAGCTTGTTATACATTTCTTTGAAAGAGTTACCACTATCTAATTCATCCATCGTTATTCCAGTAAGCTCTTTTACGAAGGGATTAAGCAATGTATATATTTCAGGTTTTACTAATACATCTAGAGTCCCAATGGTGTCGAAATTGTCATCTAGCTTTACGGCACCTATTTGAATTATTTCAAAAGGGCATTTAGGGTTTATTGTATTAGTTTCTTTTGAAAAATTGTAGCCTTGGTTAAATTCTAAGTCAAATACTATATAATTCATTTAATTACCCCTAAACTTATTTTATAAAATATGATATATATTATTTAGTATATCATTTATGGCAATAAAAAACACCTTCACTGTTACGGTGTTAATACAAAAGATTTAACATTGTATATAAAGTGGTTTATAATAAAAATAGTGCAAGTATTATGTTTTAGTGAAAATTGAACATATAGCAACTAAGTATATTATTAGAAGAATAATTATAAAGAAAGTCGTTAAGAGTAAAAATTCGAGAAGATGATTAACATATGAGAGGAAGTTTTATATATGGGAAAAATATTAGTGCTTGCAGAGAAACCATCCGTAGGCCGTGAACTGGCAAAAGTCTTAAATTGCACTCAAGGAGGAAATGGATATTTAATGGGAGCAAAGTACATTGTAACTTGGGCACTAGGGCATCTTGTTACACTAGCAGGCCCTGAAGACTATGATGTAAAATATAAAAGCTGGAAAATGGAAGATCTCCCTATGCTACCAAAGGATTTAAAATTGGTGGTTATCAAGGAAACTTCAAAGCAATATAAGATTGTACATGAACTTCTTAAAAGAGCTGATGTGGATGAACTTATTATCGCCACAGATTCAGGGCGCGAGGGCGAATTAGTGGCACGTTGGATCATACAGAAGGCAGGATTTAGAAAGCCTTTAAAGCGGTTGTGGATCTCATCTCAAACTGAAAAAGCAATAAAAGATGGATTTGCTAATCTAAAACCTGGAAGAGATTATGAAAACCTATTTTGGGCTGCGCAGTCGAGAGCAGAGGCCGATTGGCTTATAGGATTAAACGTTACTAGGGCATTAACTTGTAAATATAACGCTCAATTGTCTGCTGGACGTGTACAAACGCCCACATTAGCACTTATTGTTGATAGAGAAAATGAAATAAAGAAATTCATTGGAAAGGACTACTTTACAGTAAATGGTAAAGTGAATAATTTTACAGTTCATTGGTCAAGCAAAAACGGAGACTC
>DATCIH010000069.1:0-34141 GCA_036507955.1 Clostridiaceae bacterium
CTTTATCTATTTCGTCATACTTTGTTGCTTGTGCATATCCCTTCTTTGATAGAACTGTTGTTATTGCTGCTGTAAGTGTGGTCTTGCCGTGATCTACATGCCCTATTGTGCCAACATTTACATGAGGTTTGTTTCTTTCAAATTTTGCCTTTGCCATTTATTATTCCTCCTTCGAACTTCTAATTTACTATTTTACAAATAACATTTTATAAATCGTCTAAATATTAGTCTCAAAATTAAAACTAAAGAATCTATAAAATCCGAAAACTTATCCAGGCGTTTATTATATATAAATCTATCTCATATTTATTATTAACCTATTAGAAGTTATATAATGAGCCTTGTAATGGGACATTATATGGAGCTCATGACCAGGATCGAACTGGTTACCTCCACCTTACCGAGGTGACGCTCTGCCGATTGAGCTACATGAGCATGCTTATTTGGAGCGGGAAACGGGACTCGAACCCGCGACACCTAGCTTGGGAAGCTAGTGCTCTACCACTGAGCCATTCCCGCAAATTAAGCTAAAATATGCAACTTCTAATTAATGAGAATAAATTAAAATAAAGATAAATTTAAAAAATTGTGATTTTAACCACAACGCTTTTTAATTTTACTACCTGAACTATTATTTGTCAATACATTGAAAATAATTTTTATGGTCGGTGTAAACCTTTAAATAATAAAATTTAATAAGATTTACTCAAACATTTTTCAAGCTTCCTTTTTACCCTTTGAAGAGCGTTATCTATAGACTTAGCATGCCTATCTAGATCACAGGCAATTTCTTGATAGGACTTGCCATCAAGATATGACATCAAAACCTCTAGCTCTAAATCAGAAAGAACCTCCCCTATCTCACTCTCCATGTGAAGAAATTCTTCCTTTCCAATCAACAATTCCTCTGGATCAGTTATCTTCACACCAGATAAAACGTCTAAAAGTGTTCTATCTGAATCTTCATCATAAATAGGTTTGTTTAATGAGACATATGTATTAAGTGGGATATGTTTTTGTCTTGTGGCAGTTTTTATTGCTGTAATAATTTGTCTTGTAACACATAACTCAGCAAAGGCTTTAAATGAAGATAGCTTGTCCTGCCTAAAATCTCTTATTGCCTTATATAAACCAATCATTCCTTCTTGGCAAATATCTTCTTTGTCAGCTCCAATCAAAAAATAAGATTTAGCTTTTGCTCTGACAAAATTCTTGTACTTATTAATAAGATATTCCTGAGCTCTTACGTCACCGTTTTTTGCAAACATTGCAACTTCTTCATCTAGTATATCTTCAAAGGATAAACTTTCAATTTTAGTAGCATAAGCATCTGTATACAAAACTATCCCCCCAAATTGTCAAGTTAAACATCTATGTCCATTATTGATTATACCTTAATAAAACCACACCAGTCAAGATTTTTCAATGGCTTCTGCGAATTTTTTCAAGTTCTTCCAAAATTGATTTTTCAATAGCATCTCCTAATTGATTCCTTTTTTGAGAATATCTTTTTTCTTCTTTTTTCCTTATTTTGTCCTCGGAATTCTTAACTTCTATATAAAATTCATAAGCGGATATTCTTGCAGCTCCTCTTTGAAATACTACCTGTTGTTCTAAATTATCAGAAGTAACAACTGCAACATTTACTTTTCTTCCTATCTTGTTAACAGCTTTTTCTATATAATTATCAGCAGTTTCACTAGTCTTTGTAAAAATCACAGATACATTAGAACGTTCTTCTCTACTTCCATTGTTTCCAGAGATAAGATGGCCATCATAAACTATTATTACTCTGTTCCCGGTAAAACCCGAATAATTTTGCATGATATCTACTAGCTTTTCTCTGGATGCTTCCATACTAACTTCCATAAGGAGTTTTAAATCCTGCCAACTATTAATCACATTATATCCATCAACAAATATAATCTTCACTTTATTTATCCGCGCTTTTCAGGTTTTGAAGTTTTTGTCTTAAAACTTCATACATTAAGATTCCTCCAGCAACAGAGGCGTTTAAAGAAGATATTTCACCAACCATTGGTATTTTTATAAGAACATCACACTTTTCCTTTGTAAGTTTTGATATTCCTCTACCCTCATTGCCAATTACTAATGCACACCCTCCCTTGTAATCTACCTCAAAGCTGTAAGACTGACCTTCCATATCAGCTCCATATACCCAAATTCCTTTTTCCTTAAGCTTATCAATAACATTATTTATATTCGGTACTCTACTCACCTTTACATATTCCACAGCTCCAGCACAAGTCTTATATACTACTGAATTCACACCAACATTTCTTCTTTTAGGAATTATTATTCCATGAACACCACAAGCTTCGGCGCTCCTTATTATTGCTCCCAAATTATGAGGGTCTTCTATTCCATCTAGAATTACAATAAAGGGATCTTCCTTTTTCTCCTGGGCATAAGCAAGAATATCTTCTACATCAAAATAGGTATATGGGGTTATAATAGCGATAACTCCCTGATGCGAACCAGTCTGAGACATTGAATCAAGCTTCTTTCTATCTACTTCTTTAACAATAGCACCTTTTTCTTTTGCCATAGCCAAAACAATAGAAATAGAGCCTTCTAAGTCTCCCTTTGCCACTAGTATTTGCTCAATGGTTCTATCACTTTTCAATAATTCTATTACTGCATTTCTTCCTTCTACTAAATCTTCTCTTAGTTCTTTTTCATTATTAATTTGAGCTTTGCTTTCAGGTTTAGGATCTGAATTTTCCCTTACTTTTTTGTTGTCTTTTACTTTATCATATTTTACTTTATCATATTTTACTTTGTTGTCTTTTACTTTATCGTATTTTACATTATTATCTTTTGCTTTATCATATTTCTCTTTATTATCTTTTGCTTTATCAAATTTGACTTTATTCTCTTTCCCTCTATTGTCGTCTTTTTTATTTATATCTCGCTTTATATATGCCATTTATTTTCCTCCTAAAAAGTTTTCTCTAACTTCTATCCCTTTTCCACAACTCATTTTACCCTCTCTGCAAGCACCCTTCACACAACTTGGTCCTGATGTCTTAAATAGTGTAGGTGCAACTTCCTTTACCAGTTTTAACATTTCTTTTGCTAGGTTCCTTATCTCCCATTGTGCTCTATTACAGCATCTCACATTGAAAAAATTATTTAAGCTTCTTGCATTCATTGTTACCATTATTTTAGTCTCACAGGCATTAGGAAATACATATCTAGCATCCTCCGCAGCTTTTTTCTCTGAACTAAATTTTGTCATACTTTGTGAAAGATATTTATTGTTTAATGCAATATAAAGTTCACAGTATGCCTCTTGACATTTTTTCATAGCCTCAATAAATATTTTCTTGCTATCTTCAGATTCTTCAATTTCCGGAGGAATTATATATTCAAATTGCTGCAAAGCCACATATCTTTGACTTTGCTGGGAATAGGAGGCTATCCTATGTCTTACTAGCTGATGACTTAGGCTCCTAGATACCCCTTCAATTGCAAAGGTAAAAGAAACATGCTCTATAGGTGACTCATGCCCCACTGATAATAAATTACTTAAAAATTTATCAATATTTTTACTGTCTAAGTCTTCTAATATATCTTCTACACCTACAGGACTATAGCACAATTTAGCAGCAGCAGCAACTAGCATTTCTGGATCTTTTGTATATTGAATAAGTTTAACCTTCATGGTGTTTCCCCTCCCGCATAATATTATCTTTAGATTGCGATTCCATTACACTCAAATCAAGTGTTATAACTAAATCAAGAATATAGTTTAGCCTTTCCTTCTGAGATGTTATATATAAGAAGCCAAGTAACGCCTCAAAACCAGTTGCAGCCTTATACTCTAATAAATCTGCATTTTTAGGAATGGTTCCAGATTTAGTATTTCTACCTCTTTTAAATATAGTTAACTCTTCCTCATCAAATAAATATAATAATTTTTTTGAAATTATATATTGAGACTTTGATCTCACATAAGAAATAGCGTTTAGATTTAGTTTATTTACATTCATATTCCTATTGTTTACTACTAAATGAGTCCTAATATATAAGTCAAAAATTGAATCACCTATATAAGCTAACACTAATGGATTAAGCTGTCTAGCCTCGAATTTAGATAATTGTTCTATGTTATCAAAAAATTTCAATATAATAATTAGCCCCTTTCTTTAGATTATCAATTGTTAAAACTTTTTAATAACCCATCTTACTCCCTGAGGTGTATCTTCTAATATAATTCCTCTTGCCTTTAGATCATTCCTTATTTTGTCTGAAAGAGCCCAGTTTTTATCTAATCTAGCCTGAGTACGCTGTTTTATTAACTCATTTACTTCCTCTTCAAGACTTACCTTTAAAGATTGTTGAAGTATACCAAGCGGTTCCCCCATTTCTCTTATAAGGAATATACATGCCTCAATGAGCTTTTTAGAGGAATTCACCTTTATATTTGTGTTAGTATCCTTTACGAGGTCAAAAATTACAGATATAGCATCTGACGTATTAAAATCATCATCCATTCTTTCTATATATTTTTCTTTAAATATATCCAATTTTTTAATATATGAAGTCTCCTCTTCCTTAAGGTCTTCCACTTCTGACTCTTCCAATAAATTCACTAGATTGCTTAAGGCATTGTTAAGTCTTTCATAAGCAACTTTTGCAGAATCTAACAGCTCTAAACTAAAATTCAGCTGAGTCCTATAATGGGCAGAAAGCATAAATAGTCTTACCACATCTGCATCATATTTTTTTAATATCTCTCTTGCGGTAAAAAAATTGTTTAAGGATTTAGACATTTTCTGATTATTTACATTTATAAAGGAGGCATGAATCCAATAATTTGCAAAAGTTTTACCATTTCTTGCCTCGCTTTGTGCTATTTCATTTTCATGATGTGGGAAAATCAAATCCTCTCCTCCAGCATGTATGTCTATAGTCTCACCTAATAAATTATATGCCATAGAAGAACACTCGATATGCCAACCTGGACGACCTAATCCCCAAGGACTTTCCCATGCAGGTTCTCCAGGTTTTTGGCTCTTCCAAAGAGCAAAATCCATTGGATCCTTTTTTCTTTCATCCACGCTTATTCTTGCACCGGATTGAAGTTCATCTAAATCTTGACCAGAAAGTTTACCGTAATTATTAAACTTCTTAGTGTTAAAATATACATCCCCTTCAATCTGGTAAGCAAAGCCTTTTTCTACAAGTTTTGATACAAAATCAACTATTTCTATGATGAATTCTGTAGCCCTAGGATTAATTGTAGCTCTTTTTATATTTAAAGCATCTGCATCCTTATAATATTCTTCAATATATTTGTCCCCTAATTCCTTTACAGTGCACTTTTCGCTCTTTGCTTTATTGATCATCCTGTCATCTATATCTGTAAAGTTTTGAACAAACTTTACCTTATAGCCTCTATATTCCAAATATCTTCTTAATGAATCAAAAATAATAAAAGTTCTTCCATTGCCTATATGAAAATAGTTATATACTGTAGGTCCGCAGACATACATCCTTACTTCTCCAGGATTAATTGTTATAAACTCTTCTTTTTTTCTCTTAAGGGTATTATAAAAAATCATTTTCTGCCTCCATAATCTTAATATTACTTTATATATTAACATATTATATACAATGTGTAGCTTGTTCTAAAATAAAAAACATTATCAAATCCTATTTTAGATAATGTTTCTTATTATAAATTATATATATTGTATATGATTACTTCAAGTTTATACTTTCTGCTATTTTTTCTATAAGAAGTAAATCTTCAGGTGTGGTAACCTTTATATTGCTATAACTTCCTTCATATAAATAAACTCTGCCACCATATTTTTCTATAATCATTGTATCATCAGTTACTAAAATTCCTTCTTCTATGAGGTTTTCATGGCCTTTAAATATCAAATCATACTTAAAGCTTTGTGGTGTTTGTACGGAAAACAATTTGTTACGGTCAAAGGTATCTATTGAGAAGCCCTCTGCATCCACAGACTTTATTGTATCCTTAGGAGGCATTCCACAAGAAGCAGCTCCATAAAGCATTGCATACTTTATTCCCTCTTCAATCATTCTATCATTCACAAAAGGTCTTGCCCCATCATGTATAATTACAATACTACAATCCTTAATTTGTTTCAAGCCATTATATACTGAATTTTGTCTTTCTCCTCCACCTTCAACAATTGCTTTTATCTTTAAAAGATTATACTTATTAACTATTTCTTCTTGACAATAGTTAATTTCTCCCTTTGGAACTACTAAAACTATTCCGTCTATTTGTGGATTTTCAGAAAAAACCTTGATTGAATAATAAAGTAAAGGCTTACCTTTAATATTTAAATACTGTTTGTTTATATTGCTATTCATCCGTTTTCCACTGCCACCAGCAACAATTACGGCATAAATCAAACTCTATCTCTCCTTATTAACCAATTTTGTCTATTGCATCCTTCTGCTTTGCAAAAATCATCCTGCCTGCAGCAGTCTGGAGCACTGAGGTAACTATTACGCCCATGGCTTCTCCAATATGTCTTCTACCACCCTCCACAACTATCATAGTTCCATCATCTAAATAAGCTACTCCTTGACCAGATTCCTTCCCATCCTTAATAATTTGAATGATCATTTCTTCACCAGGTAGTACTACTGGTTTAACTGAATTAGCTAATTCATTTATATTAAGAACAGATACCCCTTGAAACTCAGCTACCTTATTTAAATTATAATCGTTTGTAACTACCTTACAATTTAATTGCTGAGCAAGTTTAAGAAGTTTTGAATCTACCTCTGCTATATTTGGAAAATCCTTTTCGCAGATGCTAATATCAACATTTAGTTCATTCTGTATCCTATTTAAAATATCCAGCCCTCTTCTCCCACGATTTCTCTTAAGACTATCTGACGAGTCAGCAATATGCCTTAATTCTTCTAGAACGAAGTTTGGAATAATTAGAGTACCTTCAACAAATCCCGTACGGCATATATCAAATATTCTTCCATCTATAATCACAGAGGTATCTAAAATTTTAGAATCTCCTTTTCCGCTATTACCTTTCTTATCTTTTGGAAGACTTCCACCTTTTTTAATATTGACTATGAAATTTAATATTTCTTCTCTTTTCTTAATTGCAATATCAGCACCTATACTAGCCATGATGATATCAATAATAACTGCAATCAAAGTAAGAAATATGTTAATAGTTGAAAATAAACTTACCACTAGAGAAGTTATAACAAGCGCAATAAAAGCACCTAAGGTACCAAAAACTATCTCATTTACAGTCATTCTCTGTAGGCTCTTTTCTATATAGTTAATTAATTTAACTATTAAAGTATTAAGTACTGGCGTTAATAAAAATAAAATGAATCCAAATATAATGGTTGAAAAAGTAAGAAATAAAGCTTTGTAAGCAAAATTATTGCTAATTCCTAAAAAGTTTGTGAAATTGGCATTTCTGATTAATGCCACTCCAATTAAAAATCCGAGTATAAGTCCAATGAAAATAAATAAGCCCTTTAGTCCTTTTTTAATCAAATTATTCATCTCCTTTTAATTATTGACATATTTTAGAAATAAATGTCTCTGTACTAAATATATATTAACATACCAACTATTTCAACAAAGATTAACTCTTTTAATAATAATTTAATTTGTTATTACTTTAATGTCACGTTAATTGGATAGCCCCCTATCATTTTAGGTTTCTTTAAGCTATCATATGTTTACAAATATATTTGCCCTAAAACATATTATTAAATTGGGATTCTAAAGTTAAATATTGACAATTGTAGCAAAGTCAACTTATAATAATACCAATTACTATTTATTATATAAGGTTATTTTTGTTTTAAGGAGTTGATCCTAATGAAAGATGTTATATTTGACCATTTCCAAAACGATGTAGACGAACACTTATTGCGTCATAAAAGTATCTTAGACATTATAACAAAATTGCAAGAATCTAATGCTAAAATTAATAGGGCGGTAGCAAAAGCAGTTACTAATTGTGGCTGCATAAAAATAGATGCAGTAAAACAAGAACTCCCAGATGATGATGATGATAATATTGAGAACTTAAAAGCATGCCTGAGAACACATGTTACAGGAGAACTTTGTGGAAGTTGTCGTGAAATTATAGAGAGAGAAATCGGAAATAACCAATTTTATTTAGCTTCCTTATGTAATACCTTAGATCTAAATCTTTATGATATTATGTTAAAGGAATACGATAGAATGAGCACTTTAGGGAAATATACGTTTAGATAGGTTTTCAAAGTATAAATTGTGATACCTCTCTTTAATAATATTGGAAGTAATAATATTGCTTCCAATATTATTTTTTATCAACATATATTTGATCCTTTAACCTTCTAAGACCATTCTTTATAGCGTTTGCTCTTGCTTCCCCAATTCCTTCAACCTTATCCAAGTCCTCAGTAGTAGCCTCAATTACTGATTTAAGCTCTTTAAAATGAATTATTAAGTTTTCTATTACATTAGCAGGTATTCTTGGTATCTTTTCTAATATTCTATAGCCTCTGGGAGAAATCAGTGTATCTGCAGGGGGAAGAAATGAGTACCCTAGAGCTTTAGCTGCTAAGTCACTTTGTATTAACTCTTCAGAGGAAAAAAATTGCAATTGCTTATATATCTCATTGTAATCCAAGCTACTATGACAGTAATCCATTATTAAGAGTATCCCATCTGATTCAACATTTTTAACAAGCTCACTAAGCTGCATAGATATTAGTCTTCCCTCATTTCCCAATTCGCATATATATATTCCAATTTCACTAACAACCCTAAGTACCATCTCTGTTCTTTGAATTGTAATAATAACATCCAGTAAAGTAACTAAATCCTGAAATTCTAATTGATTTAGATTATTTGTCACCCGATCTAATACAGATACATATTTTTCAAGAGTTTGTATTGCTTGATTTGCCTTTGCTAGTATGACACTACTATCTTTTAGTACATATTTTATACTTCCCTTATAAACTGTGATTATATTTCTTCTCTCAGATATGGCGATGACAATAGCCTGAGTTTGTTTAGCTACTCTATCTGTAGTTCTATGTCTTGTTCCAGTTTCCATAGTTGGTATGGAGGAATCTGGCATTAGCTGAGCATTAGCATATATAATTTTCTTGAAGTCTGTCTTTATTATTATTGCTCCATCCATTTTAGCTAATTCATATATTTTCTAACCCTTCTCTTAACTGGGTTCCTGGAGCCATTATCTTAAGTATATTGAATAAGTCCTTATCTTTTTCTATCCTCAAAATTTTCCTCCTGACAGTAATATTAGAATTATACCCTTATTATTTAGCAACATACAAAATATTACTCATCAGTAGTTTATTTATTTATTAAACAAATCTTGTATTACTTCGCCTAGATTTTTTAATTGAAATACTTTAATATTGTCAAAGGTTTTTTTTATTTGAAAAGAATCCTTGGCAACATATACTCTTTTATATCCCATTCTATCTAGTTCTCTTATCCTACTATCTAAGGATGGGACCCTCTTAAGCTCTCCTGTAAGCCCTACATCAGATATGAAAACCACATCATTTGGAATAGCCTTATCGTAAACAGAAGATACAATGCTCATTAAAACCGCTAAATTAATTGATTGTTCCCTTAGTTTAAAACCTCCAGTAGCTTTAATTACAACGTTCTTATTATATAAGTTTATATTTCCCCTTTGCTCTAGTATGGAAATTAGTGTATTTAATTGATCCTTTCCTAAGCTTTCTCCAATTCTGGAAGGATAAGGTGTAAAGGAATTTGATACTAAACTTTCAATTTCTATTATAATGGGTCTTGATCCTTCCCTAATAACCGTTAAAGCACTACCGGAAACATTTTCATTCCATTCTCTTTTTGTAACAAAAAATTCTGAAGGATTATCGATAGATATTAGACCTGCTTCTGACATACTAAAAAAGCCTATCTCTCCTGTGCTTCCAAATCTGTTTTTAGTGCATTGCAGGCTTCTTAGCTCTTCCTCATTTTCTCCGTCTATAACTAAGACTGTATCCACAAGATGCTCAAGAGCTCTGAGACCAGCTATTTCTTCATTTTTATTCATCTGGCCCACAAGGATTACAGCCCTAGGTCTATCTCTGTTTTTACCAATACGAACCATTTCATTTGCGCAGCCCATAGTTTGGGTTGGAGAACCAGCTCTTGAAGGTAAATTTTCCTCCAGTACAAAGGTTTGAATACTATCTATAATTATCAAATCTGGATCAATTTCATTAATTGCTTCTATTACATTATTCATACTAGTATCAGATACTATCCATATGTTATCACTTATATTTTTTAATATTCTATCTGCCCTATTTTTTATCTGACTATCGCTTTCCTCACCGGAGGCATAGACTACCTTATGCCCAAGGACTGCAATATCATCAGCAACCTGTAATAGTAGCGTTGATTTACCAGCGCCAGGCTTTGCAGTCATAATAGTTATTGAATCCTTGACTATTCCCCCACCCATGACTCTGTTAAACTCATTGATTCCAGTAACTATTCTGTGACTATTTTCAGAAGAAATCTCAGATAGCTTTTTAATATATTTTTTTATATCCTTCCTCTCTTTAACTCCAACAAGGTTCTTATTTACCTGAACCTCTGTTTCTGAAAAGCTATTCCACTCTTGACAAGACGGGCATCTACCTGCCCATTTTGGGCATTCATAGCCACAGCTCGAACACCTAAAAACAGTTTTAATCTTTATATACCTCACCTCATTTATTTCCGTATAGCTTTAATATATCCTTTACCTTTGAGGCAACAAATGCACTGCCACCTTTAGCTTTCACATCTTCAACCATCATAACTGTTAAGAATTTAGGATTATCTATATTTACAGCAGCAAACCATCCATTTTCAGTTCCTGTCTTATCATCCTGGCTTAGTTTTATCTCAGCTGTACCAGTTTTACCTGCAATCCTCATGCCAGGTATTTGAGCCGAGTGACCGGTGCCAGAAGGGTTATCAACTACTGCTAATAAATCTGTCTTCATAGCTTCAATAATATCTGGTGATAAGACTTTTGGATATGAAACTTTTGGAGCTCCAGTATAATCCTTTGTCTCCAAGAGTGGGTTATAAATATCCCCTCCATTAACTAGGCTGCTATATATTAGTGCAAGTTGAAGTGTACTTATCTGTACCTTTCCTTGTCCATAGCCGCTATCTGCTAGTTGAATATCATTTTTAAAACCATCCTTATCTACGAGTTGAGATGTGGTTATACTCATTGGAAAATTTAATTTTTCTCCAATTCCAAATTTTTTGGCTTCCTCTAAAAATGTATCTTTAGTAATTGCTAAAGCTGTCTGTGCAAAATATATATTGTCCGAATATATAAAGGCATCAGTTAAATTTTCATCCTTGCCTTTTGTATCATCTACTCTTGTAACATTATATGTTCCCCAGGAGCTATTTCCCTGCCAGTTTAAACCATTAATATTTTTTACGGTGCCTTGGGTGAGCTTACCAGTTTTAAGTCCTATAGCTGCAGTAATAAATTTAAAAGTAGAGCCTGGTGCATATGTATTAGCAAATCTATTAATTAAGGGTTTTTTAGGATCTGAATTTAATGCTTTCCACTGACTATCACTCATACCAAGTACAAAAAGATTAGGATCATAGGAAGGTGTACTTACCAGTGCAAGAACTTCTCCCGTCAAAGGATTAATAATAGCGCAGTTACCAGCTTCATTTGATAGCTGAGCATAAGCTGCCTTCTCTAATTGAATATCTATAGTTAACTTAATATCTTCACCATTAATTGCTGCTTTATCTCCGATGGGTTTCTTCTTAGTACCTTTAGCATCAACGGTGTATATGGAGACCCCAGATACTCCTCTAAGTCTTTTTTCATATGTAAATTCAAGTCCATTCTTCCCAATAATATCTGTTTTAGTATAGCCCTCTGACTTATGTTTCTCATACTCTGTATCAGTCACTGTTCCAACATATCCTGTTAGTTGAGCACAAACCTCACTGAAAGGATAAACTCTAGAATCGTTTTGTCTTTTTTCAATTCCAGGAAGGGCTAACAATTTTGATATTCTGGTATCAGATATGGATAAAGTTTGAAGGGGTACAAAGGAATCTTCCTTAACCCAGGTGGCTGATAATAATTTATTAATTGAATCAGCAGAAATACCTAATAGATTTGCTGCAGCTGCAATTGTTACATTCTTATCCCCAGTAATCCTTCTAGGTTCAAAGCCAATGGTTGAAGAATTTCCATTGGTAGCCAGAGCTACTCCATTTCTATCGGTTATTTTCCCTCTGATAGCCTTCAGGCTGCTAGGAGCATCAACTTTGATTGTATCTCCCTCCTCTAGCTCAGGTAGAATCATGCTTTCATTCCAATCAAGATAATAGGAGGTTTGCTTATTTACTTTTTCTTTCCGCAACGTTGCATCGTAGATAAAATTCCTTTTACCTATAATAGTATTAATACTTATCTGCAAGGCAACTTTAATATTTCCATTTTCATCCACTTTTATTTTTTTAGGCAAACTTGCTTTTACAAGTATGCTGTTTACTTCAAGAGCACTATAAGAATCTTTATATTCCTTAATAAAGGTTTCCTTGCTTACTTTCTTTTTAGAACTTTCTGATAGAACATTATAAAGATTGGAGTAATCGCTTTTACTTAGTGAAGCAACTATTTTATTTAATGCTACATTGGGATTTTCACTTTTACTACAACCAGTTAATATAAATACCATCAAAATAGTAAGAATAATTATGTATTTTTTCATATAAACACCTCTAACTTAAAATCAGATATATTATACCATATATTAGAAAAAATTTAAAATTTGAATATTGAATTTCATGAATTAGAGCTAAAATAAAATGCTGTAGCAATTACTGCTACAGCATCTTAGCATAATATATTATTTCTTAACTATTTTCTTTCTTGGAAAATTCAAGTTTACCTTCCTTTGTTGCTACTATTACTGCGTCTCCTGGCTTAATATTTCCCATAAGTATTTCCTCAGATAGTCTATCCTCTACTATTTTAGTTATAGCACGTCTTAGTGGTCTAGCTCCATATACTAAATCATAGCCCTTCTTGGTCAATAGTTTTTCTGCTTCCAAATCAAACTCAATCGTAATATTTTGTTCCTTTAGTCTCTCACCAATGCCTTTAAGCATAACCTTTGATATTTTCAAAAGATCTTCCTCTGTTAAGGAATGAAAAACTATTATGTCATCAATTCTATTAAGGAATTCTGGTCTAAAGGAATGCTTAAGTTCCTCCATAATATATTCCTTCATTTTTTCATATTCAGTTTCGCTTCCATCCTTGCTTACAGAAAAGCCTAAGGTCTTCTGTTTATTGATTGTGCTTGCACCCACATTTGAGGTCATTATAATTATGGTGTTTTTAAAATTTACGGTCTTCCCCTTTCCATCAGTTAATCTACCATCCTCTAAAATCTGAAGCAATACATTAAATACATCTGGATGAGCTTTTTCTATTTCATCAAAGAGGATCACAGAATATGGGTTTCTTCTTACCTTTTCTGTCAGTTGACCTCCTTCTTCAAAGCCTACATATCCTGGAGGTGATCCTACAAGTCTGGAAACCGTGTGTTTTTCCATATATTCAGACATATCAACTCTTATCATATTGTTTTCATCACCAAACATAGCTTCTGCAAGTGCTTTTGATAGTTCTGTTTTTCCTACCCCTGTAGGTCCTAAAAATATAAAAGAGCCAATTGGTCTTTTGGGATCCTTAAGCCCCACCCTTGCACGTCTTACTGCTCTAGATACTGACTTAACTGCTTCATCTTGGCCAACTACCCTGATATGAAGAATTTCCTCTAGTTTAAGAAGCTTTTCTGATTCCTTCTCTGTAAGCTTTTCTACAGGAATATTTGTCCATTTTGATACAACTGCAGCTATATGGGTTGCATATAGAGTCTTTGTGACTACGTCATTCTGTGACTTCCAGTTCTTTTTATAATCCTCAGATCTTTCTTTAAGTTCTTTTTCTTTATCTCTAAGCATTGCTGCTTTTTCGAAATCTTGAACCTTTATAGTATCTTCCTTTTCTTTTGTTACCTTCACTAAATCTTCCTCTAAAGCTTTTAATTCCAGTGGTGCAGTAAGATTTTCAATTCTTACCTTCGCCCCTGCTTCATCAATAAGATCTATTGCTTTATCTGGTAAATACCTATCAGTTATATATCTATCAGATAAGCTTACCGCTGCCTCTATAGCTTCATCACTTATTTTTACTCTATGATGGGCTTCATATTTATCTCTTAAACCTTTTAATATTAATACAGTTTCTTCCATGGAAGGTTCTCCAACATTTACGGGTTGAAATCTTCTTTCTAAAGCAGAATCCTTTTGAATGTTTTTACGGTATTCCTCTATAGTTGTAGCTCCTATACATTGAAGCTCCCCTCTAGATAAAGCAGGCTTTAAGATATTAGACGCATCAATTGCTCCTTCTGCAGCTCCTGCACCTATTAAAGTATGAATCTCATCTATAAATAATATCACATTTCCAGATTTCTTTAATTCATCCATAACTTTCTTCATTCTTTCTTCAAATTCTCCACGATATTTAGAACCAGCCACCATTGAGGAAAGATCTAAGGATACAACTCTCTTGCCCTTTAATAGCTCTGGTATATTGCCCAGTGCTATTTTTTGAGCGAGCCCTCCCGCTATAGCAGTTTTTCCAACACCTGGATCACCGATTAAGCAAGGGTTGTTTTTTGTTCTTCTGCATAGTATCTCTAGAACTCTTTCAGTTTCCTTTTCTCTACCAATTACTGGATCCAGCTTTCCTTCAAGTGCCATCTTAGTTAAATCCGTACTAAACTGATCTAAAGTCGGAGTTGGTTGAACATTACTTTTATTACCGGAGGAATTCGAAGATGGATTTTTTTCTCCAGAAAGGCTTTGAATCAATTCATTTCTTAACTTTTCGAAATCTAAGTTAAAGTTACTTAATATAGTATAAGCAACTCCCTCGGCTTCGCTGATTAAAGCAAGTAGGATATGTTCTGGAGCTACATAGTTGTTGTTTAAATCCCTTGCCTGGATAAGACTTATATCTAAAAGTCTTTTAGTTCTTGGGGTCATAGGTATCTCATTTTTGTAAACATTCATGTCACCATGGCCTTCTAGTTCATCTACCATATTTCTTACATCATCAAGATTTATCCCCATATTGTTTAGTATAGCGCAGGCCATACCATCCTCTTCCTTCAATATGCCGAGTAATACATGCTCAGTTCCAACATATCCATGTTGGAAGCCTTCTGCCTCTTCCTGAGCAAACATTATTACATTTCTTGCTCTATCGTTAAACATTTGAAACATCATAATATCACCACCTAATTCAATTTTTCACGTACAAGCTTTGCTCTAAATATATCTCTTTCCTTCTCGCTAAGCTTTTTATTATTTTTTATCTGTAGATTTGCTGGCTCCACTTCTATAGATAATTCATTGATTTTAGAAATTTCGATTTCCTTTACTATTCCCATTTCAACCCCAAGCCTTACATTAGATAAAAGATTTAAACCTTCCTTTGAACTTAAAATCACTGCGGATTTTAGTAAACCTAAAGCTCTAAATATTTTATCTTCTAACTCATATTTATGATTTTTTAGAATTTGCTCCCTGGATAACTGTTCTCGCCTTATCACCTGATCCACAACTGCATTTAAGTTATTTAATATATCCATTTCTGTTAAACCTAAAGTAATTTGATTAGAAATCTGATATAAACACCCCTCAGCTTTAGAGCCTTCTCCATATAAACCTCTTATAGTCATACCAACCTGAGTTAATGCGTTTAATACCTCATTCATCTCATTAGTTGAAGAAAGAGCTGGCAGATGAATCATAACAGACGCCCGAAGCCCAGTACCTAAATTAGTTGGGCATGCTGTTAGATACCCTAGTTTTTCATCAAAGGCAAAATCAATAGTTTCTTCTAATAAATTGTCATACCTATCCGCTTCATTATATGCCTCTGTAAGATTTAAACCTGAGGTTATACATTGAAGTCTTAAATGATCTTCTTCATTAATCATAATGCTGGTTGTTTCATCATTATCCAAAATAAAAGCTGCCTTTTTTCCATTAATTAATAGTTTAGAACTTATTAGGTGCTTTTCCAAAAAAACTCTATTATATGTCCAATCATTTTTCCATAAATTTATTGTTTTAAAATGTTCCTTCATCTCATCTGTAATATAAAAAGCCTTTTCTATTTCAGAAACTAATTCAATTCCCTTTTCAATGGATAATTTATTGGGAAATGGAACATCCTTTATATTTCTTGCCAATCTTATTCTACTACTTAACACTATTTCATTTTCTTCCCTTTTAGAATTTACCCAGTTTTCCATAATAAGCCTCCTTAAGGATTCTACTGTTTTTCAGTACTTTGCAGCTGCCTAATTAAGTCCCTAATTTGGGCTGCCTTTTCATATTCCTCTGTGGAAATTGCCTTTTGCAAATCATCTTTAAGTTGAATAAGTCTTTTTCTTTCCATTAAATCTTTTCCTGACTTTAGAGGAATTTTCCCTAAATGTTCAGTGTTACCCTGTACTCTTTTAATAACTGGTGTTATGGTTAAATTAAAGTATTTATAGCACTCGCTGCAGCCAAAAACTCCAGTCTTTTTAAATTCACTATAGGTAGTTCCACATTTTTTGCAATTAGGTTCTAGAGGTTTTGTTTCTGACGTTTGAGATTGATTAATATAATCCATAAGTCCGCTTAAAATATTCTGCAGAGAGAAAGGTGCATTTAAATTCATATCTCCTGTTATATTTATACCTTCATTCTCTTTCGCACATTTTTCACAAATTCTCATCTCCTGCTTGGTACTATTGATGATTTTTGTGATATATACTGTTGCTTCATTTTGTTTACATAATTCACAAAGCATAGCTAACACCCGGCTTTTTAGACCGCCACCTCTGTGGTCCTTTCTTTATTTATATAAAATGATTATCCTAGATAAGGATCACCATTATTATCGATTTTAATATATCTGCTCTTACTTTATTTCTATTCTCACAAGATGCATTTAATGTTCTGTCATTTATAGCAATTTTTATAATTTCTCCTTCTCTTTCAGCAATTATAGAAGAATCTGTTAAATAATTTAATATATTCTTACCTGCCTCATAGGTTATACTATTGCCAATTTTCTCCTTAAGTATATCAACAAGGGATTGATTTTCTTCGTAAACCACTCTCCTAATTACTATATATCCACCTCCACCTCTCTTGCTTTCTACGTAATATCCTTTATCTGTTGAGAATCTAGTTGTTAGTACATAATTTATTTGAGAGGGTGCACAGCTAAAATGAGAAGCTAATTCATTTCTTTGAATCTGGAGGTCTCCTTCCTTATTTTCGCATATGAGCTGTTTTATGAAATCTTCAATTATATCAGACAATCTTGTCATAATAATTACCTTCCCGTTTATATTTTACTGACTTTGCCTTTCTTTGACCTTCATTATATCATATATTTTAATTGATAAAAATTCAATGGCTATATTTATACTAAATAGCATAAATATAGCCAAAATTTCTAATTGTTTTAATTTATCCTCCAATATCTCACTAAATCTCTTGATATTTACGAATTAATACCTTAATGAACTTTTCTAGGCTTATCTGATCTTCAAAATTACCTTGTGCTTGTTTTTTATTTCCTCCACCTCTACCATTATTACTACTAATATTTTCTTTGAAGATCTTGCCGCAATCTAGAGGTGAAGTCCCTGAACAGAATATAGCCTTCAATTCCTTTAAAGAATATAAAATTGATGGTTTT
This sequence comes from Clostridiaceae bacterium, assembly GCA_036507955.1. Taxonomy (GTDB): domain Bacteria; phylum Bacillota; class Clostridia; order Clostridiales; family Clostridiaceae; genus DATCIH01. Next base: position 17,883 of record DATCIH010000069.1, read on the forward strand.
TCGGAAGTTTCCACAAGATATTTGGAAATAATTTTTAAATCTTCAAAGCTTTTATCAATATAGCCCTTGCATATTAATCCATCCTTAGCTTCAATCAATAAATCTTTGCCCTCTTTTAATAATATTCCTTCTCTTAATGCTTTGTTATCTCTATATAAATTGCTTAGTTCTTCCTGAAGGTTATTAATTTTTAAGGTAAGCTCACTTTCTCCTGTGGATAAATTCTTTGTTAGGGTCATTATAATATCATTTTTCTGCGAAAGATCTAAATATGCTCTTTTCCCAGCTTTAAAATATATCCTAAGCATACCTTTATATTTCTCAGTCTTAACTATTTTTATAATTCCAATTTCTCCAGTTTTAAAAACATGAGTTCCACAACAAGGAGAATAATCTATTCCATCTATTTCTACAAGTCTAATATCCTCTTCCACCGTAGGAGTTTTCCTAAGTGGTAGAGTTTCTAGTATTTCCTTTTCTATAATAGCCGCTTTTATTTTAAGATTCTTATATATGTAATCATTTGCTGCTTCTTCAGCCTTTCTTACCTTTTCAATAGACAATTCTGGAGTTATTAAATCTATATTTACATAGTCATTTCCCATATGAAAGCCAGTGGTTGCAAGTCCATACAGATTAAAAAACATAGCTGCAATTAAATGTTCTCCTGAGTGTTGCTGCATATGATCAAATCTTCTATTAAAATCAATTTCTAGGTCAACTTCTTCTCTATTTATTCTTTCTTTTAATACATGATATATTAAATCATCTTTTTCATAAACATGAAGTACTTCTATACCATCAATTTTTCCTAAATCACAGGGTTGACCTCCTCCCTCTGGGTAAAAGATTGTTTTATCAAGAACTACAATAGCTCCTCTTTCATCTTCTGTAACGCTTAAAACACTACTTTTGCAACATTTTAAATATGGCATTGAGTAATACAATTTTTCAGTCATTTTATTTAACATTACATATGATGTAATGCTTCCTCCCCTCAGATTAAATTCTAAAAACATTATAACACTTTATATGTAACCATTTGTATTAAAAATAATAAACTAATAAAAAAAGGTGTTTAATTTTATGTCAGAATTTAATTATTATAGATCCTTAGTGGCTGGATCAGAAAGCTACATACCCTTGAAAAATGGTAAATATGTTAAAGCCATAAATCTTGATAATGCTGCAACAACCCCCCCTTTTCACAGTGTATTAGATGAAATAATAAAATTTTCTCCCTTTTACTCTTCAATTCACAGAGGCTATGGCTACAAATCTGAACTCTCCTCTTATATTTATGATACATCCAGATATATTGTTAAGGACTTTGTAGGAGCCTCTTCAACTGACACAGTTATATATGTTAAAAATACCACGGAAGCAATAAACAAACTATCCAATAGGCTTTGTTATGAAAGGGACTCAGTTGTTTTATCTACAGATATGGAGCACCACTCAAATGACCTACCCTGGAGAAAAAACTTTAAAGTAGATTATATAGAACTAGATCAATTTGGCGGACTATCCCTTAAATCTTTAGAAGAAAAACTAAGAAAATACAAGGATAAAATTAAGCTTGTGACAGTAACTGGAGCATCAAATGTTACAGGTATTATAAACCCAATTCATTATATAGCTGAAATTGTACATAAGCATAACATTAAGCTCTTGGTGGATGGGGCACAGCTTGTCCCTCATTGCCCAATTAGCATGAAAAGTACAGCTAAGGATAAGAATGATTGTATCGATTATTTAGTATTTTCAGCTCATAAGATGTATGCCCCCTTTGGGATAGGTGTTTTGATAGGTCCAAAGAGCACGTTTGATTATGGAAACCCTGATTGTGTTGGAGGTGGAACAGTAAAACTTGTAACCCATAACTTTATAGAATGGGATGACCCACCAGCAAAGGAGGAAGGGGGATCCCCTAATATAATTGGTGTAGTTGCCCTTGTAGCTTCAATTAAAACTTTGAATCAGATTAGTATGGATAAGGTTTATTCTCAAGAAAGCTATCTTACGGAATATACCCTAGAGATGCTAAAAAGTTTACCCGAAGCCAGAATTTATGGTGATACAACTTTAAATAATAGATTGGGTATAATCTCCTTTGACCTTAAGGATATACCCCACCAGGTTGTAGGTCGAGCCTTAGCCTGTGAAGGTGGTATATCTGTCAGAACAGGATGTTTTTGCGCTCAGCCTTATATACAAAAACTATTAAATATTAGTAACACAGAAATAATGAAATATATAAATAAAAGTTCCTCAAGACCTGGTTTGGTAAGGATAAGTCATGGAATATATAATATACCTCAGGAGATTGACAGAACTTATGAGCTTTTGAAAAAGATAATAAAAAATAAAGCCTACTACCTTGATAAATTTAAGTAGCTAGACCTTATCCCAATTATTTATTTTACTTTCATATAGCCTTAAAGTCTTTCTAAGATCTTTATAATCAGGGAATATACCTTCAACTAGAAGCCAAAAGGCATTAGAATGATTTAATTCCTTTAAATGACATAGTTCATGGACAACAACATAATTTAGAAGCTCTGGTGGAGCTAAGATAAGCTTCCAATTAAAGTTCAAATTGCCTTTTTTAGAGCAGCTTCCCCAGCAGGTTTTCTGTTCCTTTATCCTAACCGTTGCTACATTAACTCCAAGTATTAGTTTATATTTATCTATGGCTTTATAAAGTTCTTCCTTTACCTTTTCCTTATAAAATCTGCGAAGGATTTCTACTCTTTCGCTATTTGACCTATGACCATGCAAATATAATATAAAATTTGTATGGTCATATTCTAATTTATCCACTAATGTGTTCATACTTACTTTAAGGGGATAAAGGTCACCTTTATACAAAATAAGGTCACCTTCTATCCATTCCTTTAATTTATTTCCATCACAAGCTTTATAATTTTTGTAGATCCAATTGGCATGTCTTGAGAAAATTTCAGTATAATTAATTCTAGGAGTAATTATAGGTGTAGAAAGTATAAGTATTCCTTCTTTAATGGACAATCTCATGCGTCTAAGTCTTTTATTTATTTTAACCTTATAAGGAATAATAATATCTTTTATTTCAAATTGCCCAAAGATATCCATATTATCTTACAATGCTTCCGGTGGGAAGAGAATCTGGCACTGTTACCGCAAATAACTGACTTTCATCCGCATTAGCTACAGCTATTATCATCCCTTGTGAAAGTTCACCTCTTAAGGTAACAGGCTTCAAATTAGCTACTATTACTACAGATTTACCAATTATATCAGAAGGCTTATAATATTTTGCTATACCTGATACTATTTGTCGTTGCTCTCCACCTAATTCAACTGTTAGCTTTAATAGCTTTTTAGCTCCCTTTATGCTTTCACAGTTTAATACCTTAACAACTCTTAAATCTATCTTTTCAAAAGTTTCTATACTAATTTCTTCTTTAATTGCTTCCATAACTGGTTTTTCTTCTATCTTTTCTTCCTTTGCTTTCAAAGCATCTAATTCCTTAAGCTTACTTTCCAAATCGATCCTTGGGAAAATAGCTTCTCCCCTGCTAACCTTTGTTCCAGCTCTTGTTCCATCAAAGGATGCTAAACTATCAAAGGTAGTGAGCTCAATATTTAACTGCTTATTTATCTTGTTACTAGTTTCAGGTAAAAACGCAGATAACAACACCGATACTATTCTTATACTTTCCACAAGGTTATATAATACTGTACCTAATCTTTTCTTGTTTTCTTCATCTCTAGCAAGTATCCAAGGAGTAGTCTCATCTATATATTTATTGGACCTTCCTATGAGTTCCCATATAACAGCTAAAGCATCCGGTATCTGAAGCTTATCCATAGATGAAACAACTTTTCCGGGTAAACTTAAGGCCAAGTCTATAAGCTCATCATCTAAAGGAGCTTTAGCTAATGGAGCTGGAATATTACCTTCAAAGTATTTATCAACCATTGCAACTGTTCTAGAAACTAGATTTCCTAAATCATTTGCCAAATCTGAATTTATTTTCTTTATAAATATTTCATTATTAAATAGGCCATCTGCACCAAAAGGAATTTCTCGAAGTAGATAATACCTAACAGCATCAACTCCAAATATATCTACAAGAACAACTGGATCTACAACATTTCCTTTAGATTTGGACATTTTTCCACCATCGACTAATAACCATCCATGACCAAATACCTTTTTCGGCAGTGGTATCCCTAATGCCATAAGCATAATTGGCCAATAAATTGTATGAAATCTTAATATGTCTTTACCTATTAAGTGTACATCTGCAGGCCAGTATTTTTCATAGTCTTCTTTATTCTCGCTTCCATAACCAAGAGCTGTTATATAATTTGAAAGAGCATCTATCCAAACATATATTACATGACTTTTATCAAACTCTACAGGTATCCCCCAATTAAAGGAGGTTCTTGATACGCAAAGGTCCTGAAGCCCTGGCCTTAAAAAGTTATTAAGCATTTCGTTTTTCCTAGATTCTGGTTGAATAAAATCAGGATGAGTCTCTATATATTCTATCAGTCTAGGTGCATATTTGGACATTTTGAAAAAATATGCCTCTTCCGCTGCCTTTTCAACCACCCTTCCACAATCTGGGCACTTGCCATCTACTAATTGAGTTTCCGTCCAGAAGGATTCGTCAGGTGTACAATACCAGCCTTCATAAGAACCTTTATATATATCTCCATTTTCATATAGCTTTGTAAATATATCCGCAACTGCCTTTTCATGATAACTGTCTGTAGTTCTAATAAATTTATCATAGCTTATATTCATAAGCTTCCATAAATCCTTTATGCCAGCCACAATATCATCTACATATACTTTAGGGGTTACACCCTTTTCTTCTGCAATTCTTTGAATTTTCTGACCATGCTCATCGGTGCCAGTTAAAAACATAACATCATAACCTGTTAATCTTTTGAATCTTGAAAGTGCATCTGCTGCTACTGTAGTATAAGTATTGCCAATATGTAAGTTGGCAGATGGATAATAGATTGGGGTCGTAATATAAAAAGTTTTCATGCTCATTTAATTTTCCTCCTTTTAATCAAAAAAAAGCTCTATGCAAAGCTGTGCTTTACATAGAGACGTTATCACGTGTTACCACTCTATTTTGTAGCTACCTCACGGTAACTATCTTAAAAGGTGACTTAAGTTTAGTACTATTATCACCTTGCAAGGTAACGGCTGCCTCCGTTTCATCCTACTATATTTTTAGATGAACTGCTCCGGGTCCATGTTCTCAATCTTCTATATTGCCTTCTTTCACCTTCAAAGGCTCTCTTTAGATATATATCACTGATACTCTTCCCATCAACGCATTTAAAACATTAAACAAAATATTTATAGTATTTATACTATTCGAAAAAGGAATAACTGTCAACTCACAATTATGTGTTTTCCCTAACTAAGCATGCCAGTTATAATTCAAATAAGTTATCCAATTCTTCTTTCGTTATGCTGCTTATAAAGCTTTCCTCTAATTGATTTTCATCAAGAATGTTTCTTATTAGGTTCTTCTTTTTTTCTTGAAGCTCAAATATTTTCTCTTCTATGGTGCCTCTTGCTATAAGCTTTATAACCTCCACAGTTTTCCTTTGACCTATCCTATGAGCCCTATCAGAGGCTTGATCTTCCACAGCTGGATTCCACCAAGGATCAAAATGTATAACCACATCAGCTCCAGTTAGGTTTAAACCAGTACCTCCCGCCTTCAAGGAAATAAGAAATACGCTAGTGTCTCCCTCATTAAACTGTGTAACCATATTTACCCTATCTTGAGCTTTAGTCTTGCCATCAAGATACATATAAGAAATCAAATTTTTATTAAGCCTTTCTTCTATCTTTTTTAAAACAGAAGTAAACTGGGAGAATATTAATATTTTATGGCCACCACCTATAGATTCTTCTAAAATATCATCTAATAGAAGCATCTTACCACTTTCTCCTACATAATCCTCAATAAATATACTTGGCTCCAAGCATATTTGTCTTAATCTTGTGAGCGCAGCCAATATTTTGATTTTACTTTTGTTTATTCCTTTTTCCTCTATTTCCTCATTTAGCTCTCCCTTAATAGCACTTAGATATGCTAAATATAATTTCTTTTGTTCAGGAGTTAACTCAGCAGATATTCTATGTTCTATTTTTTCAGGAAGTTCACCTGCAACCTCCCTCTTTAGTCTTCGCAATATAAATGGTTTTATTCTCCTGTTAAGCTCTTGTAGAGCATTTTTATCATTATTTTTAACAATTGGGGTTTCATATCTTTCTAAAAACTTGCTATGACTTGATAAATATCCAGGCATAATGAAATCAAAAATAGACCAAAGCTCTGTTAAGGAATTTTCTATGGGGGTGCCTGTTAGTGCAAAATATCCTTTAGCCTTTAATTCTTTAACAGATTTAGCGTTTATTGAATTAGGGTTTTTTATTTGCTGAGCTTCATCAAGTATGCAGCATTTAAAATTAATGTTTTTATATTCATCTATATCCCGTCTTATAAGGGGATAAGAAGTTACAACAATGTCTGAGTCTTCTATCTCTTTACGTAGCTCTTCCCTTTCTAACTTGCTTCCTGATATAACCAAGGTTTTAAGGGAGGGGGCAAACTTCTCTATTTCATTTTGCCAATTATATACTAAAGAGGTTGGAGCTATTACTAGGCTAGGCAAGCCATCTTTATCTCCTGCTATGAAAGAAATAGCCTGAAGAGTTTTTCCAAGCCCCATTTCATCAGCCAATATCCCACCAAATCCATACTGTCCTAAAACCGACAGCCACTTAAACCCACTTTTTTGATATTCTCTTAATATAGGCTCTAAATATTCTGGAAGAATATAGTCTGTCTCTTGAACCTCACGAATATTATTAACCATTTCCCTGAAGCCTTTATCTCTGTGTACAAAATCCAGAGCCTTTTCCTTCAGTTTATTATCAAAGTATAAAGAATTATATTTTGATAATATTATGCTTTCCCTATCAAATTCCTTATCCTTAATATCTATATAATCCAGCATTTGCCCTATATCTTTAAGTGCCTTCGTTTCTAAAGAAACAAACCCACCCTTTTTAAGCTTGTAATACTTCTTTTTGCTTCGGAGAGCTGCAAAAATGTTTTTTAATTCTTCTTTTTCCACTCCTTCAATACTAAAGGTAAATTCTAATAAATCGTTATTTGTCAATTTAACACTAGATTTATATGAGGATGAATTATAGAATTTTATATCCTTAAAACCTTCCGAATAATAAACTTCAGCAAGATTCTGCAATTCCCCTATTCCTTCAATTATAAAATCAACTATCTTATCCTCATCTTTAAGGGAATAAAAATCTGTTTCTTTAATAAAACCAAAATCCTTAAGCATAGACTTAATTTTTTCCTCAGCTTCAATGTTTCTTATGAGTATTTTTTCATCAATGCTGTTAAAGCTATCCTTTAAAGGGTTTATAGATATCTCTCCATAATTAAACTTCACTAAACAATTAATATCATTATTTATACTGTCAATATAAAGCTCAGATATTAAGATAGCCTCATAAAAGTCCTTTTCTAGCTCACTATCTATATTCACTCTTTTACTTATTTTTCTAAGACCTGGTAATATAATAGATGCAACCTTCTCACTATATTCCTTATTTAAGGAGCTCAAAACATTGTTAGATTTTATTAGTTCGTTATATAAGGGAACATAAATAGATAGCTGTTTTTCTCCGATCTTATAAATATTGCTCTTATAAAAGAAGTATTCCCCATCATATGTTAAAGGAATCGGCTCTTCTTCTCCCGTATGATTTATTAGAATTCTGTCCTGATTTAGCTTAAAGTCAAACTCTAAGGGCATATCTTCCTTTAATACTTTCACATTGCTATAAGGTTTCCCATTTATTATAGCCTCAATACTTTTCCCTATAGAAATATTAAAAAATCTCTTTACCTGATAATCGGATAAATAAGCCTTTTTACCAGATATAAATTTTGGAGTATTTTTATAATAGGAATTAATGCTGGCTATTTTCAAATCTGCTTCATAAATCTCCAGTAGAAGATTTATAAGTTCCTTATCTACCTCATTATAATAATATTTCCAAGGAGCATAATTGAAGCTTTTACCAAATTCTAAGCTTTCTGTTTTTGCCCTTACTACTTTTAGAAATTCTTTCATATTCTTTACTGAGTAACATCTATCTTTACCTACCCGGAGCTCTAAGGAGGAAATTCTTTCCTTTTCAAAATTAAATTCATATTTAACCTCTGTTTTTAGTTCTAGCTTTTCAAAGGTATCTTCTACAATTGCCATTTTAAATCTATTTAAAAGTTGATCTACTTTTGCTTCCTGGGATGAAAAGGTTTCTCTACCAGTTTCTTTAATATATTTTAATAACACAGCTACAATATGCTTGCAAAAACGTGTTTCTCCAAAATAACTAGAAAATTCTTCGCAATCACAGTAAAAATGGTTAAATCCCTTATTAGTTATATCAACTTCTACTTCGTAAACCCATTCATCGGAAGAATTTATTTCTGCACTAATTTTTAGAGACTCCTCTTCATTTGCTCCAGCACCTTCAGTAATATTAAATAGAAGTACTTTGTTTTTGATATAATAGTCAAATCCTCTTTTATATATTTCATCATTTGTATAATGCTTTATAATACTTTCAGTAACATGAAACAATAAATTCACCTCAAAATAATAACATTTATATCTCATTATATAAAACTGTCTTTGTTTTTGCAATATGAAAGGGACACACCTAAAGGTGATGTCCCAAATGCATACTATTATTGAAAACCCTTTCCTTGGAGAAAGTTAATCCACTTCTTTGAGCTCTCATCATCAGGTGTCATTGTAACAGATTGCTGAAAAGACTTTAATGCGTCATCTTTTTTATCCAAATAATATAAGGTGGCGCCTCGCCAGTTATAATAATAATTTCCCTTTGGATTTAAGGAAATAGACTTATCAAAGCTATCTAAGGCCTCTTGATATTTCTTTTCACCATAATACGCTTTGCCCTTATTAAAATAATAAACTCCATTATCTGGCTTTAAGCTTATAGCTTTATCATAATCTGCCTCTGCTTCAGGATACTTATTAAGACTTAAATATCCATTCCCTCTGTTATCATAGTATACAGCAGAACTTATATTAAACTTTATCGCACTACTATAGCAATCGATGGCCTCCGGATATTTCTTTAATAAATATAGTAGATTGCCCTTGTCATTAAATATAGTTGGATTTGTACCATCTAAGGCTATGGCCAAATCATAACTTTTCACTGCCTCTTCTCCCTTATTTAGACCTTGAAGTGCTTCTGCCTTACCTGTATAAGCAAATCTAAAGTAACTGTTTATAGATATTGCCTTATCAAAAAGTGTAACTGCATCAGTATATTTTTTTTCACTATTTAAGGCTTCTCCCTTATTTGTTAGGAGAATTTCCTCATTAGGATTGTTTTTTAATGCTGCATCATAAAGCTTTACTGCATCCTCTAGCATGCTTTGCGCTGCGAGTAAAGAGGCCTTCTCATTTATGTATTCATAGCTGGCGGGATTATATTTTAATGCTGCTGCTATTGAATCATTTGCATCCGCTACGTTGCTACCTTCCTTTAAACATAAAACTTTATAAAATATAGCATGACCATTATTCTTATCATTATTTATATCATTTTCACATATATCTAAAACCTTCTGAAAGCTTTTAACTGCGTCAGTAGAATTCTCCTGATCCGCTAGAATCAAGCCTTTATAATAATAAGGTAAATCGAATTGTACGTTTATACTTACCGCACTATTGTAAGAAGCTATAGCCTCTGTATATTGGGATAGTTCTTTAAGACAATTCCCCTTGAATGTGTATGCAAAAGCATTTTTGCTATTTGCTTTAATAATCAAATCATAGACAACTATGGCGTCACTAAACTTGCACTTATCATATAATATATTCCCTTTAAGCATAAGAAGATCTTCATCCTTAGGTTTACTACTAAGCCCTATTTCTACAGCTTTTAAAGCATCATCATATTTATTGGTTAATAATAATAGTAAAGCTTTATCACGGTTTAGATAATAATCTGTTGGGGACTTTAGAAGTAGCTTATCACACAGGCTTATACCTTTTACGTAATAAGTATCTCCACTAGCTCCGCTGCCTAGTAGAGCTAAAGCCTCACCCTTTACTCCATCTTTAAAGGGGGCATCAACTAATTTCACTCCTGAGCTTATAAAACTAGATAAGATCTTATATTCTTCAAGATATTTTAAAGCCATAGATTTGCCAAAATAACCTTCATTATTTTTCGAATCCCCTTTTATGACCTTATCAAAGTATGTAAGGGATTCCTTAACTTTACCCTGATAATATAAATCCTTAGCCATATTTAAATTTTCAGGAACTTTAGATTTACAACCAACAAAAGAGGTTGTCAGTAACCCAAATAGCAAAATATAAATCATTGGCTTTAATTTTTTCATAAACCTATACCTTCCTGTTCCATTATTTGTTCTAATATACATCTTAGCTATAAAATGGAGCTATGTCCATAATCAGTTTTCCATGTTTTTAAATAGCTTAACTCCTTGAGTAGATAATACATAGTATAATAGTCCATCTAGAGTAGCAAAAATCGCTCCAGTAACTAAAAATGCTCCTAATAGGTTCAAAGAAAACTTAAAGGCAATAAAAACCAATATACCAGCTATAGCACAACCAATAAATAAATTAATTGCTACATTAAGATTTTGCTTTACTGCCTTTTGCTCACTATCCCAATTTAGCTTAGGAAACATCAAATCTAAAAGTATTCCTAAAAAGGATATTAAAAGAGCTCCTAAAGCAAAAAGTATAATAATCATAAATATTATTATTATATTTGGAAAGAATATATAAATAGCTCCAATAAGCAGCAGCAAGCTTCCAAAAAAGTTCATTATAAGAGCAGGAACTATTTTAGCAATGATTTGTTGCCTATAGTCCATAGGCAAATATTTACATACATATAGCTTATCCCCTTCCCGGGATATAGCTGAAGCGCTTATTCCATTTGTAGAAAATATAAAAATACCCATTGCAATTACAATTGCTAATACTATCCCTGAATATTGAGGATCTGTAATCATTGGTATCATTTTTTTAATTTCAGTTATAAGGTTTTTCTGCGTGATAAAAGGTAATAATAAAAATACTGGCCATATGAAATTCATCAATATACAATTCAAAAAATAAATTGGTGTTCTTATTAATAATTTCATTTCTTTCATCGCATAAGCATATATATGCGAATTCTGTTTTATACTTCTACTAAATTCCTCACTACTAAGTTTTTTTCTTTTTGCAGGAGTTTCAGATACTCCCATAACTCCTTTAAAATACATTCCTTCACCAAGGAAAACCATTATAAGTATAGAAATAGTAATAATAATTAAGTATAAAAGCATATTAAGCATTCCCTCTAAATGCATATTGTACACTAATGCTTTAGATGCGTATTTAGCCGTTGGAAATATACTATTTCCCATGTTTACTATGGAATTATTACCTTCTGCTATAGTTTGTAATATTTGGCTAAGGCTATTTGAACTTAAAATTGCTCTTTGATATATTATATTAATACCTATTCCAATAAATAGAGCAAGAATCCCACCAATTAGCTTAAATCTTTCCTTATACCTACTAACGTTAGTAAATCTCATTATTATTATCATAATTAATGTGGCAATTACTAAGGGTAAAATAGGTAAGGTTAAAAAAATAATTATGGAGTATAAATAGTATATTACTCCTCCTCCACTTTTTATTCCATAAATTAATATAACAGGAAGGGCAAGGATTATACAAGTTATATATTCATATATTAAGGTGATTACAAATTTAGATAGCAATATTTCCCATGGCTTAAAGGGTAAAGGCAATAAATTTTCTATATCCTGAGAGAAAAAGAATGCATTCGCCACATAAAAAATACCAAAGAAGAAAATAACAAAAGAGATTACAGGAAGAGTTATGCTTAATATGGCACCTGCTTGATTAAATTGATTTAAATAATCATACCCATTCCATAAGAAAAATATAATTCCAGCTACCATTGGAGCAAAAGCCATCATAAGGCATATAAATAAAAGGACTAGCTTAATAATAGAATTTTTCCCCTTCTTACCGATAACTTGAAGACTATTTTTAAAAAGAACTATGGAGAGTTTAAAAAATCTATTCATTTTCCGTCATCTCCAAAAACATTTTTTCAAGAGACTCATTTTCTTTAAAATGCTCCCTCATCTTATCCATGGTACCGCAATATAATATTTTGCCTTTATTGATTATCGCCACCTGATCACATAGTTTTTCTGCTACATCTAAGACATGAGTAGAAAAGAAAACAGTCTTACCCATATCTGCCTGAACTCTCATTTTTTCTTTTAAGGCAAAGGCAGCTTTAGGATCAAGTCCAGTCATAGGCTCATCTAAAATCCAAATAGCGGGTTCATGTAATAGAGCACCTATTAGTACTATCTTTTGTCTCATACCATGAGAATAGCTTTGAATTCTATCTCCTAGTGCCACAGATATTTCAAATTCCTTACATAATTTTTCTATTCTTTCTCTTCTTGACTCTTTTGAAACATCATAAATATCAGCTAAGAAATTTAAATATTCTATCCCTTTTAATCTAAGAAACATATCTGGGTTATCAGGTACGAATCCAAATTGTTTTTTTGCAAGAATAGCATCATCTTGAATATCTTTACCATTTAGCTTTATTGATCCTGTATCAGCTTTAATAATTCCTGTTATCATCCTTATCGTTGTTGTCTTCCCTGCTCCATTTGGTCCTAAAAATCCAAATATCTGTCCATCAGGTATGAATAGGTTTAAATTATCCACTGCCTTTAATTTTCCGTTATAACTCTTGCTAACATTTGTTATTTCAATCATACTAATCCTCCTCGTATTTAAATAGTTCTTTATGAAAAGATAAGCCTGCATATAGTAATCGACATAATCAACGCAGTCAAATCAGCAAGTAGCGCAGCCCAAAGTGTATGCCTCATTTTTTTTATATTAATAGACCCAAAATATACTGTAAGTGTATAAAAAATGGTTTCTGTGGAGCCCATAATCATTGAAGAAACCCTTCCAATATAACTATCTGGCCCGTAACTTTTAAGGATTTCTGAATAAACCCCTAACGCTCCACTACCAGAGAGGGGCTTTATAAATACCAAGGGAGCAACCTCCACCGGTAACCCAATAAGCTTAACAAAAGGATTAATAATGTATAAAAGATATGCCATGGCATTTGATTCTCTAAATACTGTTACAGCAACTATCATTGCCAATATGTAGGGAAATATTTTTAGACTTATATTTAAACCATCTTTAACCCCTTCAATAAAGCAATCATAAACCTTAACTCCTTTTAAAAAACCATATATTAATATAATTACAGTAATTATAGCAGTTATTGACCCTGTAAAATACCCCATTTCTGCCTCCTAAAAAAACTTTTGTAATATTTTGCAGTATATAACGCCCATAATTGAAGCCACTGCAGTAGCAATTATGGTAGGAAAAATAATTTCTGCTGGATTTTTAGAATTAAAACTTGCCCTTATTGATATTATAGTTGTAGGAATTAGCTGTATGCAGGTTCCATTTAAAACTAAAAATAAAGCCATATCATCTGTTGCTACATCTTTCTTATCATTTACCTTTTGCATTTCCTCCATAGCTTTTAACCCAAAGGGGGTAGCAGCATTAGATAGACCTAGCATATTTGAGGTAATATTCATAACAATTGCATCAAGAAGCTTGGGTGACTTAACATTTTTAAATATTCTTACTAGTAGAGGTTTTAATATTCTGCTTAGTTTATCTGATAGGCCACTTTTATTTGCAATGTTCATTATTCCACACCAAAGACATAGCATTGCTGTCAATTTAATAATGAATTCTACCGTGGAGGAAGCAGAGGTTGTAAGCGCCTTAGAAATTATCTCCCCTCTTCCATTTCCAATTCCTATAACTAAACCCAGAATAAAAATAATTGCCCATATGTAGTTGATCATAATATTCCACTCCTTTTCAGGTCACATATTATAATATATGAGTGGGAAGCTTATTTAATAATAGAAGTATATTTTTATTGCAAAATTGAAAAACAAGTGATACCATTTAATCTAATAATTAATATAGAGGTGTATGATGACTATTAGAGAAATAATGAAATATATAGAAAGTGAATATGAAGTAATAAATGGTACTAGTTGTCAAATTTGTGGCGGTGAATACTTTGCCGATGAACTAGAAATAGCAATAGTAGATGGCTTGCCCTATGATATATGTAGCTGCATCTGCTCTAACTGTGGATATGAAAAAATCTTTGAATTTAATGCTCCTTTTGTTGACAACAAAGATATTAGAAAAGTACGAAAAAAATTAAATTAAATAAGAACCAGCTAAAGATAATAATCTTTAGCTGGTTTTTTATTGTTAGATTTAGAGATAATTTGACATTGTAAGAATATAACAGTATAATTTTTTTATATTTTATAAATCTAAAGAGGGTGTACCCAGTGAGTGTAGAATCTGTAAGAGAATTTTTTACCACAAGAAATTTACCGGATCCAATAACCATTATTAGTGAAAGTGGTGCAACTGTTGATTTAGCTGCTAAGATCTTAGGGGTGAACCCAGAATTAATAGCGAAAACCTTAGCCTTTAGATTAAAGGATAAGGATATTCTTATAGTTACCAGTGGAAATAAAAAAATTGATAATAGAAAATATAGGGATTATTTTAAAACAAAGGCGAAAATGTTAAATCATGAAGAAGTGTTTGAGATTACAGGTCATCCTGTGGGAGGGGTATGTCCATTCGGATTAAAAACAAACATTGATATTTACATTGATATGTCCTTAAAAGACTTTGACTACGTCTATCCTGCTGCAGGTTCGGCTTACTCTATAATGAAAATATCTCCAGGAGAAATGCAAAAGCTTACAAATGCTAGTTGGGCAAATATTTGCGTATAAATTAACTTTTTTTTAGTAAAGGAGGCGTATTAAATTACAGCTCTATCTATAATACATAAAAAGCTAATAGCTCATAAATACTCCTTTCCCATTTTTTTTTCAATCTCCATTATACTTTTTATTCTTATAGCCTTTATATTCGGGAAAAATATAACTGTTGATATCGATGGTCATAAGAATAAATTTTTTACTTTTGAAAGTACTTTGCAAAGTGATTTAGAAAGCCGTAAAATAAAGGTAGGTGCCAAAGATAAAATAAGTTTTGCTTTTAATTCTAAGCTTTTTAATAAGGAAATTATAAAGATTGAAAGGGCTATGAATATTACCTTGGAGATAGGTGATAAAATAGAGAAAATTAAGTCCTCTGAAAAAAGTGTAAAAGGGTTTTTAGAGGAGGAAGGAATTCTTCTTGGAAAGGAAGACACTGTGGATCCTAAGATTGATACTTTGCTTTATAAGGACATGCAGATTAAAGTAAAAAGAGTAATGTCCTATATGTATACGGAAAGCACCAACATAGATTTTAATACACAAGTAAATTATGATAGAACTCTCCCAAATACTATTAGAAAAACAGCAAGGGAAGGCATCACTGGAGAAAGTCAACTAACTTTAGATTACTTTTATGAAGATGGCATCGAGGTGCTTAGAAAAATAATAAGTGAAAATATTACGACGATACCTAAGGATAAGATGATAGTTCAAGGTACCTATCCAGTGATGCCTATTACTCATGATGGAGCCCCAGTACCTTATAGTTCCATTGTTCAAGTAAAGTGTACAGCTTATCATGCCATAAACGGTATAGGCAAAACTTATACTTATTCAGGGAAAAAAGCTGTGCGGAATCCTGACGGTTATAGTACCATTGCTGTCGATAGTAGTTTAATTCCTATGGGAACCAAATTATTTGTACAAGGTTATGGCTTCGCTATAGCAGCGGATACTGGTAGCACAATAAAGGGTAATATAATTGATGTATTCTTTGACACTGTGTCTGAAGTCAATGCCTGGGGAGTTAAATATGAAAACTTATATATATTAAAATAAAACGGATAAAAATAATCATAGTTTGTCAATTGTTATTTTTGATGAGGTGATTTTTTGCAGAACTTTAATAATAGGATATTAAAAGCTATCCTTTTGGTTATTTTAATTAATGTTTTTTCCTTTATTATTACTTCCGAAATTGTA
>DATCIH010000070.1:0-5051 GCA_036507955.1 Clostridiaceae bacterium
AAGGCTTGCTTTAATCTTTGATCTGGGGCAAAACCCATCTCGGATGCAAAGCGTTTTTGAAAGGTGTTGAATAGGTGAAGTGCCATACTTCGCCTACCTGAGGATATGTAAAGCCGGATTAGTCGAAGGCATGCATCTTCATTTAAATAATCCACATCGATTATTCGAAGTATCAAGGCTTCAGCTTCAATTATACGGTTATCTCTAATATATATTAAACATAAAACTTCCGAAGCATCTAGAAAGTAAGCTTTGTATTTCACCCTAATGGGTTCTAGCCAATCCTCGTACAGGTCATAACTTAAAAGATTATCAGTATAAAGCGTAGCAATAGTTTCAAGTATCTTCGTGATGCTTTTTATTTTGTCATCTAAAAGCTCACCAAACTCCTGTTTATGAGCATCAAAATTTAAATACTTATGACCGCTAAGTTCAAAATCAGGGAAATCCTTCTTCATATGCTGCTTATATCTAAGATATAGAGCATTAAAATCTTCTAAATCACTTTTCACTTTAAAGGAACTCCTTATAATAAGACTAGAATTTATTTCGTTAACTAAAGAAAAATTATTTGATGAGGCTATATTATATTTTTGCATAAGCTTTCGAAGCTCAGACAGTGCAACTCTAAGTGAAGCTCCAGCTGCCTTTTTATCATAACGTTGCCAAAACATATCTATAAGTGCTTCCCTGGTAATAAATTTATCCACATTTAAAAACAAATACTTTACTAGCCATTGCTCTTTTTTTGTTTTCCATTCCTCCTCTCCAATAGGAATTCCGTTTACAGTGATAGAAAATTGACCAAAGAGCTTAACACTTATATGTATAGGTTCTATATTTATGACATTGTTTAGTTGAGTATACTGCTCTAGAAAGGACATTACAAAATCTGATATACCCATTTGGGATACGATAGTCGCAATAGAGCTGAAGTAATCTTCAGCCTTTGACCCAAAATATTTTTTAATCATCTCCAAAATATAGTCGGTACATATATTCAAATTATATGCTCGTAGGGATAGCTCTAAAAAAGTTGGGAAGTGCATACCAAAGAAAGAGTAAAATCCATTATTAGAAGCGGTGAAAAAAGCACGACGAAGATAAATCTCCCCCTGTTCGCTATCTAAGGTTCTGTAATACAACTTTGAGAGATGGAAATTTATATTACAGGATATTTGTTTTAATTTCCTAGAATTACTTAACTTAAGTGACTCTAAAAGATTAAATTCTGCCTGCTTAAAAAGACCAGCTTCACTTTGTACCACACCTAAAATACACTGACTTATTACTAAAGTATCTGGCCAAGTAGAAGCAGGAGATGATTTTATTATGTTAAAAGAATCTTGGGCCTTCTCAACTAAAGTATTATGGCTTTTTTGGGAAGCAATCCATAAGGTGGCATATAAAGAATTGAGTGCAGCCATAGATTTATTTCCAATACTCTGAAAGCAGATTGTTGAGGCACTTAAAAGTTCTAGAGCTTCCTTTACATTATGCATTAAGTACATATTCATTGCCTGGAGATTCTTTGAGTAGGCTATAAAATATGGAAAGTTATAGTTTTCTCCTAAGAACAAAATCTCATTTATCTCGGTTGAACAGGTATCTAATTGTGCACTAATACGTTGCATACTGCAGTAGATTATAAGTGAGGCACCTCTCACCATAGAATTATTTACTGCTATGGGGAGGGCTAAAGCTTCTAATATATTTTTCTTTCCAGCTTTAAGGTCACCCAACCTATTATAAATGGTGCTGGTATAGGCCAAAATGATCCAACGGAAGTCCTCATCAAGGCTATCTAGATTTATTTGATTATAATAGGAAATACTTAGGGATAAGTTATCATCCCATGCAGACATACATAGAGAAAGAACTGAACTTAGCTCATGATAATTTTCATATCTTTTTAAAGAATCCCGAGAAGGAATACATTTGAATAGATTTTTAGCCTTAACCTTATCGTTTTTCATGTAGTACAAAATACTTATACTTATTAGGCAGCGAAGTAGCATACAAATATTATCCTCAGACTGAAATAAATCCAGGGCATTTTTAAAGCATAATAAAGCCTCATCCATATTAATAACATTTAGAGTAAAAGCTTTAATATATAAAAGCATTGGTTTAGTATTTATCATTTCGGTGGATAAGAAACCCATATAGAAAATTACTTTTTCTGTGGGCATATTGTTTATAAACCATAAGCCATATTTTTCTAACATCCTTGAGATGCTCAAAGCATCATTAAGAGTTGCATATAGTTGAATAGCTTTATTATACTTCTCACTTTTTTCATAATATAGGGCAGCTAATCTAAGGAAAGCTAAGGTGTCATCAATTGCTAGTAAGTTTTTTACTTGCTCAGAAGTAAAGTATTCTAACATAAATAGCTTTTCCTTGGAAGACCTAAAATCATTATCCATATGCTTTAATGAATTAAAGAAAACAGGAACTTTAGACATAATATTGTTATTATTTATTGGCTCTACATGTATCATGGACATTTCCTTTCATTAATTAAATATGTAATATTTAGATTATTATGTTATAATTATATTATAACATAATTCGAGGATATTTTACGTTTATTTTACGTTTTATAAATAAAATATAAATATACCTTATATTGCTATTAATAACTAATAAAAGAAAACAAATAAAGCGGAAAAAACATTTTATTTTTACATAAAAGACAATTATTTCATCATTTGGTGGGAAAAAAAGGACATGCTTTATGTTAATGTTATTACATATTCAAGTTTTTTAGTTGTTAGGTTTGGATTGTAGATATTTAAGATGAGGGGGATGCTCATATTTATGGTGAGACTTAAAAGTGTAAGAGAATTAGTTTTAATCGTAATTGATATAGCTTTTGTGAATATAGCCTTTTTGATGGCCTTTTATTTTAGATTCAATTTTACTGTTCCTAACTTCGAGATCACTTTTTATAAGAGTAATGCGATTATAATAACTGCTATTTATATAGTAATTTTGTATTTATTTAAGCTTTATAAGAGCCTGTGGATCTATGCATCTATAGATGAGTTCATGTTCGCAATAGGAGGGTGTGTATCAGCCACTATTGCAAGTATTGGATATTTTGCTTTCACTAATAAGGCTTACTCTCTTAGTATAGTTATTTTAGCAGGTATTTTTAGTACTGCATTTATAGTTGGCTTTAGGATGTCTTTTAGGATAATGCGGAGATATCTGGCTCTGCTTGATAGGAAACAACATATAGACTCAAAAAGAATTATGATAATTGGAGCGGGACAAGCTGGAACAACGGTAATTAAGGAAATGAAAATGAATACTGAGTTAGATTACAATCCTGTAGTGTTAATTGATGATGATAGAAACAAACAGGGGTCATATATAGCTGGCATAAAGGTTGCGGGTAATAGAAACAGCATAGAAGAGATAGCAAGAAAGTATGAAATACATGAAGTAATTATAGCTATAGCATCCCTTAACAATAAAAACAAGAAGGAGCTCCTTGATATTTGCATGAAAACAGGATGTAAAGTAAAAGTAATACCAAGCATTTCTGAAATCATAGATGGTAAAGTAACCTTGAATAAAATAAGAGATGTGCATATTGAAGATTTATTAAGTAGAGACCCTGTGGAACTGAATCTGTACGGTATTAGAGAAAATATTAAAGACAAAATTGTTATGGTTACTGGAGGCGGTGGTTCTATAGGGTCAGAGCTTTGCAGGCAGATTATAAAGTTTAAACCAAAGCAATTATTAGTTTTAGAAAACTATGAAAATAACGCCTATGATCTGCAACAGGAGTTTAAAAGAGAAGGCGTAAAGGTAGAGGTTATATTTATTATGGCGTCCGTGAGGGATATTAAAAGGTTAGATTTTATATTTAATAAATTTAGACCTGATATGGTATTTCATGCAGCAGCCCATAAGCATGTTCCCCTAATGGAGGATAACCCAGCTGAAGCAGTTAAAAATAATATATTAGGTACATTAAACTTAGTTCAAACAGCAGATAAGTATGGGGTTAAGAGATTTGTTATGATTTCAACAGATAAAGCAGTGAATCCTACAAATGTAATGGGTGCAACTAAGAGAGTTTGCGAAATGATAGTTCAAGCTATGAGCGTTTTAAGTAAAACTCAATTTGTAGCAGTTAGATTTGGAAATGTGTTAGGAAGCAATGGTTCTGTGGTTCCACTATTTATAAAGCAGATACAAAATGGTGGCCCAGTAACAGTAACCCACAAAGAGATAAATAGATTCTTCATGACTATTCCAGAAGCAGCACAGCTTGTGCTTCAAGCCTCAACCTTTGCTAAGGGTGGGGAAATATTCGTACTAGATATGGAAAGCCCTGTTAAGATATATGACTTAGCTTGCAACCTAATAAGACTTTCAGGTCTGATCCCAAATGAAGATATAAAAATAGAGATAACCGGCCTTAGACCAGGGGAAAAGCTTTATGAAGAACTACTTACAGATGAAGAAGGTTTAATTAATACAAGTAACAATAAGATATTTGTTGGAAAGTCTACTTTTATTGATTTTCATGAATTGAAGGGGAAGATAGATGAGCTAAGGCTTATAGTGGAAAAGGAAAATGAGGAGGACAACAAGGAAGACATAATTAGAAAGCTTCAAGAACTGGTACCTACTTATAAGAGATTTAAAGCACTTAAGGCAGCTGTTAATAGTTAAGCATTTATTTAGGAGGGCAAAGATGAAAATATTAAAACTATTGAATAGAGCTACATTAATTTTGATTGATATTGTATTAGTAATGCTTTCTTATTTAGGAGCCCTATTTTTCAGGTTTGATACTCAAATCCCTGTTGTATATAGGAAAATTTTTTTAGAGAACTTGCCTTATATCCTCATTATTTATATTCTCACCTTCTACTTATTTAGACTATATAAGAGTCTTTGGCTTATGGCCTCCATTGATGAGTTTATGATGGCGGTGGGAGCCTGTATTATTGGTAATTGGGCAAGTTTAGGTGCTCAGTATGCATTGGGTCGAACCTTGCCTTTAATTGTAAACATATTGGCAG
>DATCIH010000071.1:0-53158 GCA_036507955.1 Clostridiaceae bacterium
CAAATATGAGAAATCCTTTATTTTTAAAGAGGCATCTATCCCCCCAGATCTAACTGCTTCTTCTTGACGCTTAAATCCTATTAATTCTTTTAATAAAATGTGCGGAATTTCACCATCCTCTTTAGGAGGCGGATGGATAGCACTTTCTTTTCTTAGGTTTAATACCTAAAAAAAACATATGTTTATTTTTGCTGAAATTACACATACTAATATTAAAGATATAGAAATGTGCAAAAGAAGGTGAAAATTAATGCTTAAAAACAATAGAGGTTATAAATATAGGCTAAAGCCAAACAAAGCTCAGATCATATATCTAGAAAGAGCTTTTGGATGCTGCAGGAAAATGTACAATATCTATGTTGATTTGTTATATACCCAGTTAGAACAACTAAACTTTGTATCTGGGAAAATAGATTATAAGTCTATTGACCTGCCAACTCCGGCTATTATCAAAAAGGAATACGAATATATGAAGGAAATCGATAGCTTAGCTTTTGCGAATCTACAATTAGACTTTCAAGGGGCTATTAAGAAATATAATAGTGATTATGATGGTAAAACCTATAGTAAAAGAGCTGTAAAGCAATCGAAAACAATAAACAGAGTGTTAACATACAAAGACTTAAAGGGCATGCCAAATTTCAAGAGTAAAAAAAGAAATCAAAATTCTTTCTCAACTAATAATCAAGAGAGTACCATGACCATACTAGATGATAATCTTGTTAAGATACCTAAACTAAAGGAGCCCATAAAGTTTGTTAATCATAGAAAACTACCTCAAAATAGTGTAATAAAAGGTGCTACAATTTCAAAGGACTGTAGAAACCATTATTACATAAGCATTTTAGTAGAGTATTATATTGAAGAAAAACAAACACCTTCAAATAATATTTTAGGATTAGACTATTCTCAGAGAAACTTCTATGTTAGTAGTGAGGGTGAAAAAGCCAATTACCCTCATTACTATAGAATCCATGAAGCTAAGCTAAAACTTGAGCAACAAAGACTAAGCAATAAAGTATTAAAATCTAATAACTGGATTAAACAAAAGAATAAGATATCTAAAATCCAAAACAAAATAACAAGGCAAAGATTAGATTGGCTTCATAAAATCTCTTACAAGTTAGCAGAAAACTATGATGCTGTAATAGTAGAGGATATAAACCTAAGAGGACTGGCTCAAACATTAAAATTAGGTAAAAATCTTTCAGATAATGGTTTTGGTATGTTTAGAAACTTACTAAAATACAAATTAGAAGATAGAGGAAAACAATTTATTAAAATAGATAAATGGTATCCTTCTTCTAAAATCTGCAGTAATTGCAGAAATAAGAAAGATACTCTAAAGTTATCAGATAGAGTATATAAGTGTGATTATTGTGGACTTAGCATCGACAGAGATTATAATGCTAGTCTAAATATATGCGAGGTTGGTTCTACCTTGTTAGCTTGGTAAATTTGTCCGCACAAGAGGGCATTACCCAAGAAGCCCCTACCTCTAAGGTGGAGGGTAAGTTCACACCTGAATGTTTTATAGACAGTGAATTTGATATAAAACTATATCCTAAAAAAGATTATCATACACTATATATAGCAGAAATAGAAAAAATTCTTATAAAAGAATAGCTATAAAATAAAAAAAGCAGAGGGTTGCGTTAAACTTTCTGCTTTTTCTATTATTAACATAGATAATATTTGATGTAATATTTATTAAAGCTTAATAAACAAGCGTCATAATTGAGTGAGCAGGAATTAGAAATTCAGATATACCTAAATTTGTTCCTAAATTAAATTGAATTTCCTCATCGGTTCTGTTTAACGCTACAGTAACTATTTCTCCATTCTTATTTTTAAAAGCAACTGCTTCAAGTTTATCAGAAAAAGAACTTAATCCTATTCTATAAGCTCCAGGTCTTACAAATTTACTGAAATGACCAATATAATAATAGGAGCTTTCATAAAACACTTCGTTTATTTTAGTTTCAGCTATTATTGGAGCATCGCAATAATTTCCAACATGATTTGGGCCTCCAATTTCATCAAGGACAATGTTCCAATCTGTCCAAGCTGATGTATAATTTTTCATATCACCCATAATGGCGTGGCCATAGGTTTCACCCTTTGTCCAGGAACCAAGCTTAACTCCAAATTCTACACAACCCTCAGTAAAAATAAGCTTTTTATCCGGGAATTTGTGATGCAGAGCGTCTAAAGCACCAAAATGGTCCCCTGAATACCAGTGAAATGCAGTACCGTAAACATATTTTGAAGCCTCTTCATCAACATATATAACTTTTGAACGGTCATAAGCTCTTTCTTTATTATGATCCCATATCATTATTTTAATATCTGAGAGACCTTCTTTTTGTAATATTGGTCCAAGATAATCTCTTACAAAATCTCTTTCTTCTTCAGCAGTATAAACACATGAATCCCAAGTCTGAGTGGCTTTAGGTTCATTTTGCACAGTTATTCCCCAAATGTTAATTCCTTCGTTTTTATATGCTTTTATGTATTTTGCATAGTATTTTGCCCAAGCTTCCTTGCATTCATCCTTAAGTTTTCCGCCTTCATTCATTTGTCCATTAGTTTTCATCCAAGCTGGAGGACTCCAAGGCGATGCAAATAATATAAAGCCTTCCTCTGAGGCTTCCTGAGCACTTTTAATAAGTGGTATTAAGGACTTTTTATCTCTGTCAATTGAGAATTTTTCAAGGTTATAATCCCCTTCAACTTCATCATAAGCATAATTCTCTGTTGAAAAATCACAACTATTGATATGGGTACGCAAAAAGCTATAGCCGATTCCCTTTTCTAAGCTGAAATAAGCTTCAAGAATTTCTTTCTTTTTATCATCACTCATCTTATCAATAGTAACTGAAGCAGCTTCAGTAAACGCTCCCCCGAATCCTAATATCTCCTGATAAGTAACATCCTCATAAATTTTTAATAGCTTTGCTTCAATTTCATTTTTGTCCTGAGAAAAAAAATGAGGTTCTTGTTTTGTAAGTCTATCCTTTGTGTTTTTGGATGTAATATAAACTTGAATAATGTTATTCATATTCCCCTCCCAATGTCATAATTTATTAATTTATTAATTTATAATAATTATACTCTTAAAGCAGTTAAAATGTTTTATAATAATAATTAGATGTCCTCGGGATAAGTTAAAAACTTTGATATTAGGTTAGATTAGATTTTAAGGGGGTATAAAAATGGAGAAAAGCAAGGAAATAGAAAGCTTTTATGATAGGTATGATGAGTGGCTCAGACTTGAACGGCATAAAGTAGAATTTGAGATTACAAAGAAATACATAGATAAATATGTACCTGCTAACTCAAGGATCCTAGATATAGGTGGTGGACCAGGCAGATATTCTATTTACCTAGCCTCAAAAGGTAATAAAGTAGTACTCCTGGACTTGACTAAAAAGCATATAGAAATTGCAAAAGAGAAAGCCCTTATATATAAGGTATCTCTCGAAGAGTTTATTCATGGTAGCGCATTAGAATTACCAAAGTATAATTTAGGTAAATTCGATGTTATCCTACTAATGGGACCTTTGTACCATCTTACTAAGCTCTCAGATAGAGAAAATGTAGTAAGGGATACAATGGCTCTCTTAAAACCTGGAGGAATACTTATTGCATCCTTTATATCAGCTTATGCACCCTTCCTGGATATTATAAAAAGTAGGCCTGAAGACTTAAACGATGCTAATCAATTACTTAAGTATCTAGAAAATGGTGTAAATTCAGAAGAGGAAGGCTTTACTTCAGCATATTTTATTAAACCCTTAGAGGCTAAAAGCTTTATGAGCCAGTTTAATTTAAAAGAGTTAGCTTTTGCAGGTGTAGAAGGTTTATCATCAATTGTAGAACAAAAAATAAATGAATTACCTCAAAATATATTTGAACAACATATAGAAGCAATTTATAGACTATCAAAAGATCCTAATACCTTTGCAAGTTGTGAACATTATCTATATGTAGGCAGAAAAAAATGATCCCCATTATAATTTCGAAAGGAAGGTAAATTTATTATGGCTCATATATTCAATGAAAATAATTTATCCTTTGAACTTAAACAATCCCCAATACCTGAATTTTCTTTCCACTCAAGCCCAAAATTATCTGAAATATTTAAGTCTAAGCACCTACAGTTTAATGTAAAATCTCTAGATCCCGGAAAATACTCCTATCCTTATTTATAACCATACAGAGAAGCCCTGTAGGTATCTTGATTTATCTACAGTTAATGGAATAGACATTTGTGAATATCCTGATTCGGGCAAAATAAACATTATACCCTACGGTGAGATTTATTGCTCAGAGGACAAAGTGGATTACTTTAAAAATGAAGATAATGTTAGTGAGAAATGGCCGGGTGAAATTATTAGTAGACCTTTGTAATCTTGAAACTGCTTCATTTATTAAACAGGGGAAATAAAAATTCTTTAAAGTTGCCTGTATGGATATACCAACGCACGATTTTGATAGGATATGATTTCTCTGTTTAGTATCTTTCCATCTTTAATATCAATGGCATCCTGCAGAACTGTATTATCTTCTTCCTTAACGATATATGGCAAGTAGGGCAAAATAGAATTTGATATTTCCCAGGTCGCGCTATTCCAAAGTAGTGTAGGCGCATGATCTACTGAATAGTATTTAATCTTACCAATTCTAAAAATAGGATTAGATAATTTTGTTGGGTGTGCAAAGCTGAATCCCATTCCCATTGCACAGCTTATGTCAATCACAAGGCAAGCTTTAGTGAATTTAGGGATATCCTCTTCGTTTATAAAAATAATTGGGCTACTCGCATTCTGCAAAACTCCATTCACGATAATATCTGCAGTTGCTAATTCATCTACAAACAATGTGTTCTGTCCATCATCATTTACAATTTCAATTATACCCTGGCTATCTTTTATAATTTGTCTATACTTGACTCCTGGTATTTTATTTGCAGCTAAAAATGACGGCCTTTGTGTATATACTGATATATCCGTAAAGCCATGCCCTACTAATGCATATATAGCACCTCTGCTTACTGATCCCAAGCTAATAACTATAACCTTTCGCTTTGGTCCGAAGTTACCATCTATTCCTGTCAGTTGCAAAGCATGCTGAACTCCGCAGTATCCAGCCATCTCGTTATTTCTGTTAAATATATGAAGCAGATCACGTTCCCCTTGATAATACATATTTTCCCATGCTATAAGAGTTAGTTTCTTATCTATTCCAATCTGGGCAATAATGCTCTGTTGTACACTGTGTAACCACCCCCATACAAGAGCCCCCTGCTGAATTTCTTCAAAGTCCTCTGCTACCGGTTTTGTAATTAAAATTGCTTTAAATTCTCTAAGCAATTCTTTACGTTCAATTAAGGGATTCCCCGTTAATGTACATATCGTTTCATCATCCATGTCAAAAGGTATACCATAACCTTTTTCAAAAAATAAGTGTTTTCGTACTTCCATAGGTATCTGACTAATATGATCTGGATGAATAGCCACCCTTCTTTCATTTTCCTTCTTTGATGTACCAATTATTGCAATATCCATATTTACTCCTTTCTCATGCATGCTTTTTAAATTAAATTTAACTATGTATTTACTCCCCCATTACAAATTAATAATGCTTAATAAGGCCTTCAACCCATAATAAATGAAAAGTCCAATTAATTTAACAATGAAGTAATTGAATCATTGAAAATTATGTTATTTCGATTATTTGTTATTTACATTTATATATTATGGAAAATTAGAATCTGACAATTCTCAGTGATGAAATGTTTAATTCTGAGGCTTGCTTAAATAATATTGAAGACAAATGTGTGTAAAATCCACTTGTCTATCAGCCAGTTTACGAACTTACCCCTAAGTTTAATACTAACCTATTAGAAGGATTAAGTCAAATTCCCACATATTACTAGCATTTTATATAAAACTTTATTAATTTTTATTTTTACTTTAGAGGAAAAAATCTTTATAATAGTTATAAGTAGAAATATATATTAATCCATATTGAAAGGAGTTCACATATGAAAAAGAAAATCTTTCTATTAGGTATTATGATGATTTTAGGTTTGCTTACACTAACAGGCTGTGTTCCTGGAGATGGAACCTACACACCAACAAGTCCCGCAGGTTTCTTTTGGGGTATTTGGCATGGATGGATGGCACCTATTTCACTTATATTAGGCTTATCTAGAAAAAATATTCGAATTTATGAGGTTATAAATACAGGCTGGCTATACGACTTGGGCTTTTATATTGCTGTTATTAGTGGTTTTGGCGGACTGTCTTTATTTCGCAGAAATAATTCTAAAAAAGAATAAAATAATTATACCCGTAGAATAGGAGAAAAAAGCTATGTTAACGGATAAATTGGATTATAAAAAAGTTTATAAAAACTTATATCTACCAAAGTGTGAGCCAAATCTAATAGATGTTCCCTCAATGAATTTTATTATGGTAGAGGGAAAAGGAAACCCGAATGCTGAAGGGGGAGAATATCAACTAGCAGTTGAGTTATTATATGGATTATCTTATACAATTAAGATGAGCAAAATGGGTAAATTTATACCCACAGGGTATTTTGAATATGTGGTACCTCCCCTAGAAGGCTTGTGGTGGATGAGTGATAACACAATGGATTTTTCAGTCAAGGACAAGTATTGTTGGATTTCAATGATTAGGCAGCCTGAATTTGTTACAGATGAAGTTTTTCAGTGGGCCTGCTGTGAAGTAATTAAAAAGAAACCACTCCTAGATGTTTCTAAAGCAAAACTTGAAACCTTTAGGGAAGGGTTATGTGTTCAAATGATGCATATTGGTCCTTATTCTGATGAACCTAAAACAATTACAATGATTGAAAGCTATATTCAAAGTAATAATTTAAAAGAAGGCAGTTCGTCAGTTCTAGCAAACGGAACCATTAATCATCACCATGAAATTTATCTATCTGACCCTAGAAAAACTGATCCTATAAAAATGAAAACCGTTTTACGCCATCCCGTTGAATATAAATAATAAAAGATTCATGTTCCCTTTTGCATTAGCAGAAGGGATTTTTTCTATACCTAGATTAAGAATTTCTAGATATATATTACATTATCATCGAATAGAATATATAGATTTAGGTGGTGGTGATTGCATGAATAAAAGAGGAATAAGAAAATTATATTTAGGATTTATATTTATCATGCTCAGTTTTAGAATTCAAGGTTTTGATGTTTTACCTGATACCCTGGGTTATTTGTTATTTGCTTCAGGCTTTAATGATCTTGTTTTACATAGCCCACATTTTAGTAAAGCTGCAAAATATAATATTTCTATGTTAATATTGTCCTTATTCTCAATTTATCAAAGTCCTGTCATAAGTGGAGATATCCAATTTAGTCCTTTTGGTATATTCGGTATACCTATATCTATTGCCACCTTTGTATTAAATTTATTAGTTGTGTATAATTTATTTATGGGAATTAAGGATATGGCTGAAAACGGAGGCCAATCTGGTATAGCTGTCGAGTCAAATAAAATATGGAATCAATACAAGTTGTTACAAATTGCAATAGTATCTTCATTTGTCATAATTTTTATACCCTTACTTGCCCTAGTCTATATTATTGTGGTTTTTGTAATAACAATTAAACTTGTCATAACCATAGTAGGCTTCCTAAAAAGGTGCAGTGAATATTTAGGCTAATTTGCTACTAGGAGATGTTAAATTGGAGTAAATAAGCTTCTCTTACAAGTATGCTAATGGTAGAATTGTTTATATAGAGGGGTGGTAATTTGAAAACTGTAGGTGTAGATATAGGTGGTACAACCATAACTGTAGGGATAGTAGTAGATAATAAGTTAATAAAGTCTAAAACCATAATAAATGAATTTATTGGAGCTCCTAATAGAATTATTGACACTATTATTGAAATTATTAAGGAACTAGAAGAACTAAAAAATTTGTCCTTCATAGGCGTGGCTTGTCCCGGAATAGTACAGAATTCAATAATCTATGGCGCTGTTAATTTAGGCTATGATAATTTTGAAATAGCAAAACACCTCACCAAAAAAACCCAGATTCATGCTTTAGCTGAAAATGATGGCACCGCAGCCTTAATAGGAGAAATGTTTTGCGGTAGCTTAACAAACTATAACAATGCTATTTTGTTAACCCTTGGCACAGGAGTTGGAGGGGGAATATGCATCAATAAGAAGCCCTATAAAGGGTCTACTGCATCAGCTGGCGAATTTGGACATACTGTTTACATTAGAAATGGTTATCCCTGCATGTGTGGCAGAAAAGGGTGCTTTGAACAATATGCTTCAACCTCAGCTCTTATAAGACAAATTAGAGAAACCATTTTGGATAATAAGAATTCAATCTTATATAAATATTGCAGCGAAGATTTGAATCAGATTAATGGTAAATTATTTTTTGAAGCTGTTAAGAATGAAGATAAATTTTGTCTAAAAATATTAGACTCCTTCACTACCTGTATTTCCGAGGGAATATATGATTTCATAAATATATTAGATGTTGAAGCCGTTTCAATAGGTGGTGGAATAAGTGATGCAGGTTTAGTGCTTATAGATCCCATAAGAGAAAAAGTAAGGAATTATGGATTAGAAACAAATGTAATAAAAGCAACTTTAGGAAACCTTGCAGGTGTAATTGGTGCTGCAAATCTATATAGATTTCAATAGGAGTGATCCGTTATGTTAATAAGTTTGCTTAAATGATGATGTTTATTGCGAGCTTATTGCAGATGGCGTTCACGTGTCCAAGCCTTGCATGGAAATTTTATTAAAGTTGAAAGGTAAGGAAAGAATTATAGCTGTTTCAGATGGTGGCATTAGCTGTGGAGTTACCTATGCTGATGGCTATATAGTCCAAGATGGCTGCTTTATTAAAAATGATAGATTTATGAACGATATTATTAGTATCAAAGATGAACATATATTAGAAGCCACAAGCCTTTACATAAAAGTATTTAACTCTGAACCTTGGAATGATAATTGGACTTTAGAGACAGCTTATAAAAGATTAAAGGATATATAAGGTAATATTTATGTGAGGAGAGATGGAGGATGTTATCTATTTTAAAGTATCTACAAGGGTTTAAACTGAAATTGAAAAATCGAGTAAAACAAGCAAAGAGAACAAGCATTATTATCACCCTAGCACTTATAGGTATAATAATTTTATTCCTTAGTTTATTTACTAATAGCCGCATATTAAAGGTATCAGCCCAAGACCTTATGAAGGAAATTAAAGCGCAAAAGGTGGAGACTACCCCTTTAAGCAAGGAGTTTATACAAGCTACTGCTGATTTTTCACTGGAACTATTCAAACAAGCTTATACCAAGGGTGAAAATTCTCTAGTGTCACCAACCTCAGTTTACTTAGCGCTTGGAATGACGGCTAATGGAGCAGATGGTAATACACTTAAAGAGTTTCAATCTTTACTTGGGAAGTCTACCCTTAATCTAAAAGATTTGAATACTTATTATAATAGTGTCTCTAAGGGGCTTAGCAATGTTAACAGTGGGAAACTAAGCCTTGCAAATTCAATATGGTATGGTGAGGATAGAAACATTCAGGTTAAAGATGCATTTCTTCAGATTAATGCAGATTACTATCATGCTGCTGTGTATAAGGCATCTTTTAACCAACCTCAGACTGTAACGGATATCAATAATTGGGTTAAATTTAAAACAAATAATACTATAGATAAAATAATTGATAAAATAGATCAGAACACTATAATGTACCTTATAGATGCTGTGTACTTTCAAGATAAGTGGAAGACAGCTTATAAGAATAGCGATGTTCGCAAAGATAACTTTCAGCTAGTAACCGGAGCAACCCTGCCTGCAGATTTTATGTATTCGAAAGAAGAAGGATATCTGACAGATGGCTCGGCTCAGGGTTTTATTAAACCCTACAAAAATGGAAAATACAGTTTTGTAGCTCTTCTGCCAAATGAAGGTATTGATATCGATAGCTATATTTCTTCGCTTTCAGGAGAAGATTTTATACAAATTCTTAAAAATAAGAGCTCGGATTCAGTAACTGCTGGAATTCGAAAATTTAAATCGGAGTATAGCGTTCATCTTATTGCTCCTTTAATAAAGATGGGTCTTAAGGAGTGCTTTGATAAAAGCAAAGCAGACTTTACAAAAATGGCCATATGCAGTCCAGGGGATATCTATGTAGGGGATGTACTACATAAGACCTTTATTGCAGTAGACACAGAAGGAACAAAGGCTGGAGCAATAATAAATTTTGATATGGGAGCAAAAAGCGTGTCAATTTCCCCTGATCGCACAGTAATCCTTAACCGCCCCTTTATTTATGCAATAATAGATAATGAAACTAATCTTCCACTCTTTATTGGATCAATTATAAAGCCTGAATAAAAGATTTTTGGAGTATTATTGAAAAAATAATACTCCAATTAAGTAGGAGGATAAATTTATTATTATACATAAAAGCAAGTAGGATTTCTCATTCTTCTTAAGGGCATATATAAAGAGCCTCCATTCCACAATCACAACAAGCAACTCCAGCACCGGAACAATAAAGAATTCATCTATACTAAAATAATATAGTACCAATACTATACAATTAAGCATTGGATTTGTGATTATGTTAATCAGAATTAAAATTGTATAAAACTTTTTACCTCTGTAGCCTAATAGAAAGGCTACTATAATTTCTATAACTTCAGTTGAAACTAATGCTTTTATAAAATATAATGCTATCATTTTTTACGGTACACTTTTATTAAATAAATAAGTGCTACTAGACAAACAATAACTATAGCAATAGCAGTTATGATTTTTCTTTTTAATTCCTTCACAAACTTCACATCTCCTTAAATATTAATTTGAACTTAATGACTGTATATAATTTAACCCAATTATTTTTTACGTCGTATCCTTACTAATATTACAATTGCAACTATGCAAACTAAAAGTATTATTCCAATAATCCAAAACAAATTTATACTACCTTTGTCAGTTGCTTTTGTTGGAACTGGTAAAATATCGGCATAAACCTTTACTTTCATAACTAAAACTAAAATAACTATAGCAATGAGAGTTACAGCTTTATTTATTAATTGGTTCATTATTTCCACCTCTCCCTTAAAATTCTTACTTTCTCATATCCTGATGAATAGATTGACTTCTTGCTATTACAATTCTTTCTTTAGAAAAAAATAACGGGTATATGACTTTAACTGTGTAAAACAAAAGAGAAATGATATTTAATCATCTCTCTCAATAACTGATAGTATTTGTGGAATTGATACTCCAAAACCTTCTTTTGATGGTGGTTCTAATTCAGAATATATTGGATACAAAGGAAGCATTGATGAATTACATTTATCTGTATGAGTGTATTCTTCTTCCCCAAAACGAGGTTCATCTTTGACTTTGATACCGAATAGTACTTTTGCACGAAGAACTTCAAATGTATAACCTCTGCCACGTTTTTCTATGCATTTGATAAGATTATTAATACTTTCTGTAAAAGCATTAGTTACACGATTATCAAAATAATTAAATATTTCGGTATGCCAGTTGTTTATCATTTTGGCTACTTCAAGAAAGGATTTCATATCTTTTGGAATAAATTTCTTCCATTGTTCAAAGTGTTCCTCAGCATCATCCCTTGTTTTACAAAGGTACATGCTCCTGAGACTTTCTTTAAGATCATAAGCAACTTCCAGTATTGGATATGAAGCAAACCATATTTCTAAGTTCCACTGTTCTCTTGGTTTTAAGTCCTCTTTATTTTTTAAGAGTATAAATCTATCATGCATAAGTAGTTTACGCTGCTTATCAGTTAATGTCTGTCTAAAAGACTTACGTGAGGACTCCATTGCTTTACTACCATACTGTATTACATGAAATTTATCTACAACCTGCTATAACCCCCACTGTTTATAATTTCATGGCTTCATTACCTGAAAGTTATAATATTACGTTAAACTGTCCAGTCGGTGAAAATATTACGGTAACTTTATTAGATTCAAATAATAATACTATCGCTGTTGCTAATTATCCGGCAGGACAAAATTCTTATTTAAATACAGGAACACTAGATGCAGGAAATTATAATGTGATTTTACAATCGACTGACGGAAATGTTGTAGCAGATTCATTTACTTATCAATCATTCCCTATAAGGACAGGCAGTGAATTTTCAAATGTAAATATTGGATTAGACAAAGTTAATTGGTGGTAAGGCTCTCATTACTATATATATGATACTAACAGCAACTTTAATATTTCAGGACAACTTCTGGATTCTTCGGGCAATCCGGTGGCCAATGCTATATTAAAAATTGAAGTTTATGACCCAGCCTGGACTGGATATAACGACGATTTAGCTACAAAAGATACTCTTCCTTTTAGGACTGATATTAATGGAAACTTTAATATTACAGCAACTTCGCCGGTCGCTCGTGGTGTAGAAACTTCAATAAATGGCCACATATATGACTACGCAGGGATATTTTTATTATATTACCCAAATCCTTCTGATCCTCCTGTGATTTTACCTGTAACTAACCTTGGAAATCCCGAACCACTATATATCTATGGATATTAATGCATATCGAAAAAAATGTGTAAAGTTTTACCTGAATAATGACGATATATTTGTATGAACAGTATTGTTAATATAAATAGTTTTAACCTGAATATTGCGGTGTACAAGGATTAAAGTATTAAGGGAGGGAATAAAATGAGTGTAACAGATATAACTCATTACGACCGCTTTTCTTATCAAAGCCTTTATGGATCTACTCAGCAATCAAGTAATCAGACTAAGCCAAACCCGGTTACTCTAACGCCTGAAAATAAGACCAATAGCAATTTGCATTTTCATATCACCGCTATTGATTATGGTGATAATCTTATTGAAGATATAAGTAACGGAGATACAGTTGAAATAAGCAAAGAAGCAAAAGAAGTAATGGAAAAACTTGCTGCTAAAAACAAGGGTATTGCTATGACCGTTACTTCATTACCAACTTCTTATGGATGGTTTGGTGAAGACAGGGGTAATGTCAGCACTTCAGCGCCTGTTAATTTCATCCATGCTGTTAATTTCCCTGAGTTTTCATCTCAAGATTATTTTGTTAAAAATGGTATAATAAATCAAGATTATGTAAACCAATTTAATTCCATATTAAAGGATTCAAACGGCAACTTAAAAAGCGGAGATAGTGTACTTCAGGACGCGTTAAATAAATATGCAGAATTAAAAAACAGTATTTCAAATAGTAATTTACCGGATGCGGAAAGTCAAATTAAACAACTTGAAAATTCCCTCAATTGGTCGGTTGGAACTTCGCTCAATGAATTCGCCAATGACATGACACAGAGCAATACTTTACTTGTAAAGAGTCCCGATTATTCAGCGGAAAATAAAACTTATAAAGAGATATACAGTGATGGAAGAAGTACAAATCTAAATGAATTGTTCTCCGTTGACAATCCATCTTATGTAACTGCTACTAATATAGTTTTTAGTGCCGCAAAACTAGCAGAGAAAGGGATTGATTATATAAATAATAATCAATATGACCCCGAAAATTTATATGATGCTTCAAAGTTACTTTCAGCAATGAACAATAGAACTAATGATGCGGATTCATCAAATTTATCCTTGTCAACTTTAACGAATGTTATTTCAACATTTAGAGGTTTTGTTACTGCACCTAACCAGGTTGTAATGAGTGAAGCTGATAATCTTGCCTCAAATGCGCCATCAAGTGATATTTCCGCTGTTTATATTAGTTTAAAGAATAGAATTAAGTTATTTCCGCTTAGCGCTTTTTATGGAGAAGAGATATAATGTACCCATGAATCCAGACAAAATTTTCAGGATTCTAAGTGAACCTGATAGAATAAAAGACAGGAAACTGTCGCGAAAGAGGGTTCACATAAAATGGGAAGAAGACAATTTACAGCTGAATTCAAAACGAAAATTGTGCTGGAGATTCTCAGAGAAGAAAAGCAGATTGGTGAACTTGCAGCCGAGCATGGGTTAAGTCCCAATCAATTACGAAACTGGAAAAAAGAATTTATAAAAAACGCTGCAAAGGTGTTTTCAGAAAGCAAACAAGAGAAAGATGGGTATATGACTTTAAACCAATCCCTACTAATAGAGCCATTAAACTAACCCCTCCCAGAATCATTCCACTGTTGCTTATTGAAAGCCTGTGGTTTAGCTCTGTAAAAGTAGGAAGTGCTCCTATTATTAAGGCTAGAGTTGTTAGCCCAAAAGCAAATCCTGCTCTACCTGGGAGCATATTTGAGACAACCGTGAGGGTATAACCCTTGTCCACCCAAAGAAGTCTCCTAATATTCCACCTAAAGCCTTTTCTATCTTAAAAACATAATTTATAAAAGGCTTTTTTATTGTGAATATAATAACTGCTGCAACTGTTAATAGTACAACGAGTGGCCCTACAGAAAAATTACTAGATTTTCCAATAAGTCCGCCTATTAATAGGCCTATTGCTCCAGGAGCTACGAATATTCCTGGTAATGCTGCCTTGCCCTTTTGTAAATTTAAGGCTGTTATGCCGCCTCCTACATGGAAAAATGCATTTCCAAGCCCTACAATTATAATGGCAAAACTACCTGTCCTATATGTAACAACTCCAACTAAGACTAGAATACATCCCAGCATTGCCGATTCTGCAGGCTTTCTGATATTATCAACAATTAACACTAGAGGCGTCTGAAGTGCAAAAGCTATAGTATTGTATAATATTATATAGAAACTAATCTGAGCTAAATCCATCTTTCCAAGTACAATATTTGCTGCTATAACCGCTGCACAGGAAGCATCCATCTACTCACTTTACTCCCCTTATCTAAGTCTTAGAATAAGGGCAAGCCTTTCTACATTTATTACAAGTTAATATCCACCCACCTCCTGCTGTGCCTAAAGCAGATATTTCCCTGCATTTCTTTTGACTTATGGTCAAACCATCAAGTGCTTCCTGAGGGCAAGCCTCTAGACATAGTCTGCAATTTTCAGGACAAGACTTTTCATTTATAGCATCAGGTTTTAAAACCCTCTCTGTTATAACACCACCTAGCCATAGTCTGTTACCGTATTTGTCATTGATTAACAAAGTATTTTTACCCATAAACCCGATCCCAGTTAAAACTGCTGCATGCTTTAAAGACATGATACCCTTTCCTTTTCTGCTTTCATCATCCCAGAACTCATAAGGCTCTGAGGTTGGTATTGGAACTGAAGCAAAACCTTTCTCCTCAAGGGCTAGCCCTTTTTCCTCAAGGGCTATGGTCAATTGATAATCTATTGCTTCCACTAATTGAATCAAAGTATTTCTTACAAGAGTATAAGGTACATTTGTACTTGCATTAAAAACTCCCTTATTAAACTCCTTCCCTATAATTATTACGGATTTTGCAGTATTTAGAATATCTCTAGGATGAAAGCCCTCTGGAGCAGCTGAGAAACTCTCAACACTCGCTATACCACATACCTGTGCTCCAAATGTCTTGGCTAGTTCTTTTATTTCTTCGCTTGTCAAAATCATATCCCCCATAACTTAATTAAAAATATATTTCTAATAAAATTATAATACAAATGATTATTAAGTGCATCAATTATAATAAATTTTCTCTTGACTATTTACGTTTACAGTTGCAATATTTAATTACAGATTACAACTGTAAACAATTTTATGGAGGTAACACTAATGAAAGAAAATCATAATATTCCAGACTCTGAGCTGGAAGGAACTACTTCCTTTCTCATGAGTAAATCAAAGCTTAAACGCAGAATAATTATGGTAATAAAATATAAAAAGCTATCTAAAAGAAGTATTGGTCTAGGTATAATAGTATTTCTAGCTCTAGGGGCCATTTTCCTTTCTAACAGTCTGTCAAAGCCAGTTAAAGCTGCTATAAAAAATGCAGTGGTGACTACTCCTATTGTTACGCCTGCCATTACTCAAGCGGAGACTCCTCCCTTTAACTATGAGGATAGCTTGAAAGCTATACAGTTTACTCTTCCTCCTAACTGGCATTTAGATACTACTCAAAAGGTTCAATACACTTTTATTGATGATAAAGGAAATAACGTTGGATATGTTGCCGCTATGGATCCTAGTGATGATTTAAAATACTCTATGCCAAACCACAGCAGCTTAATTAGTGAAGAGACTTTACCTCTTCCTATAGGTACCTGTGATCTTATGACTCTAGATTCGGATAATGGTAGTGCCGCCTCAGGGCTCACTGGCACACATGACGCCTATATGGCAGGTATAACTACAAAGGAAAATACAAAGTTCCTTCTATTTTTCTCTAAAAATGATAAGAACTTAAAGTCAAAGCCTCAGTTTATTGAAATACTAAGGGGTCTTACATTGGACAGCGCTACAAGAAATTAGTAGACCTTAAAATAAATTTGGTATATACTTCATCTATATGCCTATTTTTATCGCATAGGAGCTTTTATGTTAAAGGATTTAATTGTAAATGTCAGTTTATTAATAACTATGTTATTTATAACTAGTCAGATATTTAAAAATAGTAGAGTAGGAAAGAAAAAAGCCTTAGGGAAAAATTAACCTGGGGTTTAGTTGGTGGATATCGATTTCTTTAAAAAGGTAAATGGTACCTATGGTCATCCTGCAGGGGATTTAATACTTAAGTAGTTAAGCGATTTATTATCTTCTCCTACAGAAGCTGTGATATAGTATCTCGAATGGGGGGAGAGGAATTTTCCGTTCTCCTTCCTGATTGTTCAATAGATAAAGCTATAGAAGTTGCTGAAAGAATTAGAGAAAATGGAGAAGCTTATTGGAAATGCAGATTCTGCACTTTATGAG
Source organism: Clostridiaceae bacterium (assembly GCA_036507955.1). GTDB lineage: Bacteria > Bacillota > Clostridia > Clostridiales > Clostridiaceae > DATCIH01. Next base: position 16,907 of record DATCIH010000071.1, read on the forward strand.
GCTAAAAAGAACGGTAGGAATCGGGTGGTTTTATATAATAACGACTACTGTAGGGTAGCTGTTACAACTCTGGAACCTTAAAACATAATTATTTTATTCTTATGAAGAATATATAGAATAAAAGCTAGTATTAAAAACCAAATAACAATTATTATCCCTGCGCCAACCAAGTTTATAGTTTTCCCTTCTTTGGAAGTATTTTCAGTCTGTTTTCGGCACTCCTCCATTATATCCTTTGGTATAAGCCTTATTGCAAAGGCAATACCTATAGGAAGCAATATCAAATCGTCAAGATATCCAAAAATAGGAATAAAGTCTGGTATTAAATCTATAGGACTTAAAGCATATCCCACAACTAAAATCACTACTAATTTTGCATACCAAGGCACATCTCTCCTCTTTGAAACTAAATACAAGGCTTTAACTTCCTTCTTTAATTTTCTAATCTTATCTTTGAACTTCTCAATAACTATTTTAGATCCCCCCAATATAATCCTACCACTTGTCAGACTAATCTTAACCCTCTTGCCATCTTAACATTTTTCTTAAAATATTTAAAGTTAAATAGAGACTGTAATCCTACTTTCTATACCCCTCTTCGATTCTTTCACCCATAAAGATTGGAATGATTAATTGTTTAGTTACAGCTCCTACCCCCTAAAAATCCTCCAATCAATCGTAATAATTAGTATGTGCTAATAAACAAAAGGAGGATGTTATGAAAAAAGTAATTTTATTAACACTCTTAATTGCTTCACTTATTTTTTATGGTTGTCAAAGTAAGAGCAGCATAACTAGCAGTCAAGTTAAATCTAAAGTGCAACCTAATACAGTTACCTCTACTCCACCTAAAGCTACTAAGGAGGATGTAACATCTGATATCCCAAATATCACTCAGAAAAGTACAGAATCTATAACACAACCAAATCCTATTGAAAAAGAGCTGGCTAATAACAAATTGGACACAACTATTAATAGTATAAATAGCTCTTTAGATACACTTGATGATGTACAAGATATTAATTTAAATTCAGTAAAATAACAGGAGGAAAAGATTATGAATAAAAAAAAGATTATAGCACTAGCATTAACAGCTATTTTACTTATGCCTACAGTTACATTTGCTAAAGGAAACCCAGTAGATGCAGGTAAATCAAAAGAAAGGGTAACAGTTCAATCTAAGACTTTCACTGCTTCCAAAGTTAGTGACAAAATTAATGTGAATGATAAAGCTAAAGATAATGATAAAGTTAAGGATAATAACATAGATAAAGCTAAAGTTAAAGAACCAGTTAATGTGGCATTAACAGCTGAAAAAAAAGCTCAGCTAGAAGCCTTCAAAGTAGCTTTAAATGCTAAACATATTACAATGACTACATTAAGAACAGAAACACTCGCCCTTAAAAAAGAAATCAGGGCTAAGGCAGACAATTTAAGAGCAATAAGTAAAGATATTAAAGCTGGGAAAAAAGTACTTACAGCAGAACAGCTTACTCAACTGCTTGCTCTTTCAGATATAATTAAGCAGGACAGTGTTAACTTAAAAGCAACCGGATGTATAAATGCAAAAGTCGCTGAAACCCAAGACAAGGTTAATAAAAGAGACTTTTCAAATGCACTTACTTCTTTAGATAAGGTAATTGCTAATCTACAGGCTAGATTAGTTTCTCTTAATAAATTAAATGTTGATTTAGATGCTGCTCTAGCAATAACTAATCTTGCAACAGCACCAACTACTCCCGTAGTCACTGATGGGACAACTAGTAAATAAAAAATATAATAACTTATGAGTGCAAAATCGCAATGATTTTGCACTCTTTTTAATTTCCTATTTATTTTTCAAATTTGTATTTTGACTGGCAGGCTGTCCTCCCAACCCTATTGTTGAATGGAAATGGTATTCATCGCTATTTTCTGTGTCCCATGAATGTTCATTAAAATATTTATAGATTGTATTATGCAATTTTCTTAATTCATTATTTTCTTTAATGTCCATCAATATAACACCAAAGCCTTCTTCTTCATCACCAAATATTTTTAAAGACCTAAAGTAATATGCTGTGGAACCCTATCAGCTATAAACATGCTCACTTATAAAACCTCCAATTCAAATTAATTATTTTCAAATTAATGTTTACTACCCACTTAAAATTAGTATAATGTACGTATTAAGAATATAGGGGTGATCCCATGACTAAAGAACCACTTCTAATCAGTAACAGAAATAATTTCATAGAAGATAATAAAACATTTATATATAAATGTGCTAGTAAGGTATGTAGTAGAAAATTAGATTGGCTTAACGATGATGAACTGAGTTTAGCTCTAATAGCTTTCAATACAGCCTGTGATACCTATAACAAAGATAAAGGAAACTTTTATAGTTATGCAAAGGTATTGATGAAGAATGCAATAATTGATTCTTTCAGAAAAAGTAAGGCAAGCCTTTATATGAATTTCAATGAAGAAACAGAGCTTATTAATTATATTGATAATAAAGAAGCCTTGTCTAAATTTGAAATTGAAGAGGAGACTAAAAGGAAAGCTGAAGAAATATCAGTATTTAAAAAGGAAATGTCTCAATACAAGCTAAGTTTAGAGGATCTAATTGATGGTTCTCCTTCTCATGTAGATACAAGAAGCACGCTACTTAATATTGCTTTCAAATGTTCTAAAGAAGATACTTTGCTTAACTATATAAAAACCAAAAAAAATCTTCCATTAAAGCAAATTATTTTACTAACAAACACAAAAAGAAGGGTACTAGAAAAATGGAGAAAATACCTTCTAGCTTTAATATTGATACTATCCAGTGAAGATTATAACTATATAAAATCGTACTTTAATATAAAGGTAGGTAAAGGAAATGAATAAAACCGGTTTAGTCTTAAAAGTATCAACAAATTATATAACCTTAGTTACAGACACTGGGGAATTCGTTAGGGTGGCGGCTTTAAAAACAATGCCTGAAATTGGTGAGACCTTCACCGGTACTGTAAGAAGAAAAGTTAGCTATCAACCCTTTTTAAAATATGCAGTTGCTCTATTGCTTATTTTCTCAACTTCTGCTGTAACCTACGCCTATTATACTCCAGTAACCAGCATAGACGTAAGCATCCATCCTTCTGTAGGCACAATAAAGCTTAAAGCAAATGTCTTTAGCAAAGTACTATTGGCCTCCCCTACTAATAAGGATGGAATTAGTTTACTAAAAGATGTACAATTAAAAAATATAAACGTTGATGCTGCTTTAACCATAATTGTAGAAAAAGCTAAGAAAGATAACATTATAAATAATGACTATATTAACTCTGGTAAATCTATTGAAGTTAAGATATCCACAAATGATACTGAAAAGATCATAAGTCTTGATAAATTTAATAGTTATGTTTCTGAAAATAAAATAAATACTACTATCGATAACAATGGAAAGATAAATAATGAAAAGTTCGTAGAAGCACCTAAAGATACTAAGGAAGGAACTTCAACAATTAAGGAAAATAATACTAAGGTACCGGAATCCTCTAATAAAAATGCTACCAAGCAACCGGAACCTTCTAATAAAAATACTACCAAGCAACCGGAACCCTCTAATAAAAATGCTACGGTGAATGATACAAATAAAACAAATAAAGATAGTTTTACTAAGCCCTTAATCGATGGCAATACTAAACTCAATGGGTTTAGTAATAAAAACACATCTAATACGGACAAAACGAAGAAGAAAACTATTGAATCTGAAACAAAGAAAAATTATCAAAACAATAAAACAACGAACCACGGAACATATTTCAATAAAAGTACAAACTCAAGGTAAAAAAACGGTATAAATCATTGATATCCAATGATTTATACCGTTTTTTTATGTAGCTATTCTTACAAACTCTTTCACTTTATTAGATTTATAGATTGCATTGAACAATTTTACTACCTTTATTCCCTGTTTACCGTCTATATCAAAGTCTTTTCCATCAAGTAGCTTATTGTAGAAATCATTTATTAGTACCTTGTGACCGCAGCCCCAATAAGCTTTCTCTCCGGTAGCTTTATCCGCATCGGTAAAATATTCTATTTCACCATTATCATATTTGATGGTCAAATCCTCTTCAAGCCTAATCTTTGCCTTCTCACATACCAACTCAATTCTTACAGGAGCATCTATGCAATAGCAGTTTGTAGCATAGAATAAAGCATTAGCGCCACTTCTGAATATTATTGTTGCTTCGGCAGTGTCTTCCACTTCTATGACATCTTTCAGCATACGGGTATCCACTGTGGCTTTAATTTTTGATACATCCCCCATAAACCACTGGAGGAGGTCAAGGGTATGAATAGCTTGATTAATAAGCACTCCTCCCCCTTCCTGATTCCAAGTACCTCTCCAGGCTCCACTATTATAATAGCTTTCATCCCTATGCCAAGTAACAAAGGCCATACCGCCAAGTATTTTTCCTACCTTTCCTGAATCAAGAATCTCTTTAATCTTCTGGGAGGTAGTATTAAATCTGTTTTGGAAGCATACACCTAATTGTTTCCCTGTGGATTGAGAAACTTTTATCATTTCCTCTGCATCCAAGGTAGCGATTGCCATTGGTTTCTCCGTTAGTACATGCTTACCTGCCTTCATTGCTTCTATAGCCATGGGTGCATGAAGGTAATGAGGAGTGCAGATATGTACTACATCTATATTTTCATCCTTCAACATTTCTTTGTAATCCAAGAAGCTTTTGCAACCATATTTTCCCGCTACTTCTAAAGCTTTATCCCCATCAACATCGCATACTGCATAAAGGTTTGTTTTTTCACTTTTAACAATTGCATCTATATGCAAAGAGGATATGCTTCCACATCCAATTATTGCAGAATTTAATTTTTTCATTTTAATCCTTTCCTCCTTACTCTGTTTCTTAACCCAAAGATAGCTTTAAGCAGAGTGGATTATAAACTTATCACTTTGAAAATGATTTCCCCATATCTGTGGATACACTCTGCTGTGCCGGTTTAACATACCTGGATGTTTTTACTAGCTCTTTTAACTTATTTTCATATTCATCTGCATCAAAAGGAACATTTACTATTCTTTCCTTGAAGGAAGAAAGCATAATTCCATTAGCTATTGTTACAGATTTAATTCCTTCGCTGCCAGGGGCTATAAGTTCTCCCCCACCGTTCAATATAACATCAATGAAATTTTCAGTTACTTTCTTATGCGGGGTGTTATTATTTGCTTCTATTGGAATTTCAGTATACCAACTCTCTACATTACCGAAGCTCTCCTTAGTTTCTTTCAAAAACTTAAACATGGACATACGATTTCTGTAGTAAATAAGCTTATTGTTTTCATATACCATCTTTCCATTTTCTCCGATTATCTCAAGTCGGTTTGTGCCAGGGGTTTCCCCTGTAGTTACAATGAAATGGCCGATCATTCCGTTATCATGCTCAAAGTATGCAGTAACTTCATCTTCAACCTCTATATCATGGTATTTTCCTATATGAGCGTGTCCGCTTATTTTTGAAGGTACTCCAAAAAGCCACTGGTACATATCAAGGTTATGAGGACATTGGTTAGTTAATATTCCTCCACCTTCTCCTGCCCAGGTTGCACGCCAGCCGCCGCTGTTAAAGTAAGCTTGTGACCTGAACCATGCTGTATTAATCCATGTAACTCGAGTAAGCTGGCCAAGTTCTCCGCTTTCTAGAATATCTTTTAATTTCTTGTAATGAGAATAGGTCCTTTCCATAAACATAAGCCCAAAAACTAACTTTGGATTCTTTGCTTTCGCCTTTTCATAAGCCTCAATGGATTTCTTAGCATCATTTACATGAACTGCCAGTGGTTTTTCGCAAAGTACGTTAATACCCTGATTGAAGGCAGCTATCGTTATGGGAGTATGATCATAATGAGGGACTGCTATGATTACTGCTTCAAGTCCAGATTTTAAGAAAAGTTCCTCGAAGCTATAATAAGCAGTAGAATTACATTCTAAAGCATATTTATCAGCCTTTTCCTTAACAATATCACAAACCCCTACCAATTCTATATTGTTCATATCCTTTAAGTAAGCCGCATGGGCGCTTCCCATATTGCCCAGTCCTATAAGTCCTAGTTTTATTTTTCTTTGAGTGCTCATTTATTATCCTCCTTATTTATTTACATATTTCTTTCAAAAGTATCAAAGCTTTAGTTGCATCTACTTCAAAGCTACTAGTTGACGCCTCTATGCTTATTCGTTCCTCATAATCGATTCTTTTTAGCGCATTAAAAAAGCCAGTATAATCATCCTCTTTTATTTCCCCGGGAAATACTCTTCCATTACTGTTAGCAATATGTATGTGTTTTAGCCATCCCTTAGTAGTATCTATATCTTCCATACATTCATTATCCCTACGCATATGATAAAAGTCAGCTAAAAGCTTTACATTTGGATTATTTAAACCTTTTACCATTAGGAGGCCTTCCTTTATACTCTTTACCAAATTAGTTTCGGAAGCGTTTAGTGGCTCTAATACTATTGTTATTCCATATTGGGCTGCTTCCGTGCCTATGAACTCAAGTACTGCTACAAATTGATCATAGCCAGTTTTTTTGTCCCAGCCGTCCGGTAGCGACCTTTGTCCCCCACCTCCTAGTACCAAGACCTTTGTATCTATCTGTGCACTTCTATCTAATGCCTTCTTGATATAATCCTTTATGAAGCTCTCATTTATATCAGGACCTACCACCTTTATATTAGGTGGAAAAAAGCAATTCATAGCTTCACACTTTATTGAGGAATCTTCTAGTTTTTTTACTATCTCTCGAAATTCAATTTTCGACCTAGCAGCTACTAAATTAAGTGACCATTCTAAGTAATCAAAGCCTGATTTTTCTAGAAACTTAAGATTTTCTAGGCCTGTACAAATACCAAACCTCATAATAACCCTTCCTTTAAAGTAGTTTCTTAATAAATTCCACATATATTGGCATTACAACCTCTGGCTCTTCTAAAGAAGGAACCCATTTTTTTTCCCACTCTAGTGAAAGATAGCCCTTATATCCGTATTCCTTGAGGAGATCTATATCCTTCTTAATATTCACATCTCCCTCTCCAATCATGCAAATATGAAAACCATCCTTACCCTTCTTAGTATCCTTTACATGCACATGCTTAATATAAGCTTTAGTTTTATTGAAAAATTCTTCAATATCCTCCCCATACCTTTTATATGTATGTTCAATATCCCATAATACACCTAGGTAAGGACTGTTAACCTTCTCTAAAACTGGAATCATATAATTTAGTTCAGGAAAATCGCCATGGGTTTCTACAAGCACCATAACATTTTTTCCTTCACCATATAAGGAAAGTTCTTTAAGTCCGCTAGCAATCCTATCCAGTGTTTCTTGTGCTTTAGCAGAATCTGGAACATTGTTTCCGAATACTCTAATATAAGGAACGCCCAGAACCGCTGCAAGATCAATATACTCCTTTCCTTCAATTATATTTGCCTGGAAGTTTTCTGCTTCATGAAAGCTACAGGAGGATCCTAAATCAGTTATTTCCAGACCCTTAAGCTTTAATTGCTCTTTTGTTCTATTTATATTTTCAGGTAAAAAAGGGATTGCTTTTGGAAGATACATTTCTCCATCAGCACCTCTTACTTCAATACCTTCAAAACCCAATCGAACCGCTTCGTCTAAAACTTTATTCCAGCTCCAGTCAGGACAAGATAACGTTGAAAATGATATTTTCATGATATTTCCTCCTTAATTATAGCTCATCTCTACTATGCTTTTACTTTATTCTAGTATATAATAAAACCTATATCATAGTTTTTATTGGCATAATTATGGTTTTTCTTGGCATTATTAAAATGGGGGCTTCACTTTGAACACTATTTACTCTGAAAATACAGATAACGACTTTATATATACTCATCTGAAGATCGAATCTCCTAAAGTAGACTTCCATTTACACGATGGATATGAAATATTCTTTTTGGTATCTGGAGATGTTAACTATTTTGTAGAGAAAAAAATATACCCTATAAAATATGGGGATTTGATTATAACCAATAACCATGAAATCCATAAGCCTTCCTTCCAATCCAAAAATATATACGAAAGGATATGCCTGGAGTTTAACCCGGAACTAATCCGTCCTTTTAGTTCTACTAGCTTTAATCTGTCAAACTGCTTTATCAACAGAGAAAATGGTGAACAAAACAAGCTGTCACTATCTCATCAACAGTTAAAAGATGTGCTAGGGTACTTTAATAAAATTCAGTCTCTCTGCGATGATACTCAGGATGGAAATGAAATTCTAAAATTGAATACTCTGATTGAATTATTGGTATATCTAAACAGAATATTTATGAATGTACCACCTAATTATGGGATCACAAACATCCCGGGAAAGCTGATACCCATTTTGGATTTTATAGATAATAATCTTGAAGGTGACTTAAGACTTAAAGCACTTGAAAAAAAGTTCTATATTGATAGATTTTATCTAAGTAAGCTTTTTAAAAAAAGTTTAGGCAGTAACATTCACAATTATATCATCTTTAAAAGAATCTCAAGGGCTAAAAAGTTACTTTCTGAAGGATTAAATGTTACGGATACCTGTATAAAATGTGGATTTAATGATTATTCAAACTTCTTGAAGATGTTTAAAAATACCGTTAAGGTTTCACCAGGAAAATACATAAAGAAATAAAAAGGGCTTTGTTTCCAATGCCCGCTTAAGTCTCTAAGCTATCTTTTAATAAGCTTAATCCGATCTCTTAGTTATACTGTTTTTTGTCTAGTTGACTTATAATTAACGCCTATAACCTGATTTCTACCTTTATTCTTTGCTTTATATAAGGCCTTATCCGCCTGCCTAATAAATTCAATAATAGTATACTGAGGGGTAGGTACTAGAGATGTAACCCCAACGGCGATTGTTACAAACTCCTTGACCTTTGAAAACTCATGAATTAAAGCTAGCTTTTCAATATTATTTCTGAGATTTTCACCATATCTTATTGCATCTTCTAGCATTGTATCTGGGAGTACTATAACAAATTCATCCCCACCATAACGAGCAGCAAAATAGCCCTTCACTAAGGATTGGGTAAGTTCCTTGCTTATATTAATTAAGCAACTATCCCCATTTGTATGACCATAGTTATCGTTATATTGCTTAAAGCAATCTATATCGAAAATTATGAGAGCTATTGACGTTTTATTTGCTAGGGCTTTGTTCCACTCCTCTGTGATAATAGTATCGAATTTTCTTCTGTTTGGTATGTCTGTAAGTCCATCGTTCTCAGATAAATAAATTAGTTTATTATTAATATTCTGGAGTTCAATTTGGAACTTCCTTCTTTGCTCTACTTCAACAAGGAGACTCATTGATTTCATTGCATTATTTATTGCTATAGCTGCATAAGAGGATAGCGCTTTTATCATTTCTATTATAAGTTTAGTAAAAGAATTCTCTTCATAGGTTTGCACTGTCATTACACCTATTAAGTTATTGTCAATAATGAGTGGGCAATATATTGCTGACTTCAGCACATCATTAACTTTGTTGTCTGTTATATAGATGACTTTATCTACATAATTTAAATATTCATTATTCATATCATTCATTACAATAATCTTTTTATCCTTTAAACATCTAACAGACATACTTGCTTCATTATCAAACTGAACTTGATCCCTTTCAGTTCTCACCTTGTTTTCTATAAGATATGGAAACTCAATTGCTTTACTGCTACCATTGTAAATACCCACTCCAAAGGTGTCAGCTTGCATAATGATTTGTATTGACCGATATAGCATTTCGTAAATTTCATTCAAGTTCAACGTAGTGGTAATTTTTTCTCCTAATTCGCTTATTATCGATATTTTTTCTATACTTTCTTTAAGATCCTCTGCTTTTCTTCTAAGTACTTCACTCTTTTCTAGTATGGTCTTATTTTCCTTTTCTAGACTATCAAGTTTGACTTTTGTTTTCAGATTTCTGGCTCTATTTTCTAATTCTAGGGGCTCTAGCTTTCTTTCATTTTCAAAATACAACATGTAATATTTATTGGCACTATTAATATCATTAGTTTGTTCATACAGCGAAATAGCTCTTTTACAAATTTCCAAGGTTTTAGCATACATTTTGTTATCTACTGAAATAATATACGCTTCATCCACCTTATCAATGGCAGCTTCCCTTTTTCCTATGTTTTCAAGGAAATTGCTAAAATCTAAAAGGAGTTCAATTTTACCATAAATATAGGATATTTCAGAAGATATATCTATGGCTTCGGAAAAATATCTTTCGCTTTCTTCGTAATTCGCTTTTTTCTCATGTATTAAGGCAAATAAACCATAGGCTTCTACTATACCAATCTTATAATCATTATTTACCAAACATGTAAGAGATTCAGTTAAGTATTCTAAAGCTTTGTCATAGTTACCCAGATGGTATTCAACATAACCTAGATTGGAAAGTACAATGCCAAAGGTATCTTGTGAATTCATCTTTCTTTCAATATCAAGAGATAAATTATAATATATAATGGCATCTTCATAACATCTAAGAACTCTGTATATTTCACCAATATTATTATAAATTTTTGAAGCATAGAACTCAAAGCTAATATTTTTGTAATAATTATTACTATGAGCAAATATTTTAGTAAGGTTTTCAGCAGAGTTATAGTAATCTAAGCTCTTTTCATATTCTCCAATATCAAAATAGGCATTCCCTATATTTATATAGGCAAGCACCTGTAAATCGCATATACCTTGTCTTTGAGATAGATTTATAGAATCAATTAAATATCCCATTGCCTTTTCATATTTACTCATGTGTAAGTAGGCCTGCCCTACACAAAATGAAGCAAGAGCCATTCCCGTTTCATGATTTGCCTCCACGCATAGTGAATATATTTCAAGCCCCAGTTCAATAGTACTCTCTGAATTCACATATCTATTTTTTTCAAGCTTGTCTAACTTTTCGTTAATTGTGTCCTTAATAGATGCAGTTTCCATAATAGCCCACCCCCAAATAATCAAGGTTAATTATTTATATACCACTGTTTCACTTTCTCTTTTATAGAATAATATCACTACTACTTTAATATAAGTTGCTAGTACCCCCACTAGAAACCACCCACCGAAAGCTGCCACAAATATTCCTAATCCAGATACTAGGTATCTAGTTAATAGTGTATATGCTAGCAGGACAATGAAAAGTGCCAAAAAGTTCTTCTTTCCAAACACAAAGCTTTTTCCAATTGCCTTAATAGGAGAAATATTATCTAATACGACTATTATAGGCCATGGTAGAAAGAATACTAGCAATATAGTTGATAAAAAAGTCATTCCCCACCCAGCTGTTAGAACACCTATTATTACTGTGTACAATATTAAAAGGGCAAAAATTATTGGAGAAAGGATTAACCCTACAATTCCTAAGAACATTGATCCTCCAAACACTTTTAAGAAATAATTTTTAATTCCCTGAAAGAAATGCTTTGATGTAGGTTTTATTCCCTCCACTGCTGCTTTATATAGACTTATACTCCCAACTTCAAGAAGTGCATTAAATATAATAGCAATAAGAGAAATTATTATAACAAAACCGATAGCTACCGGCAGTATGCTCACAAAAGATTGCCAAGTATTAAAGCTTCCAAAATTCACTCTGAACGTGCCAATAATGCTTACTATAACTATTATTGCTATTAGTATTCCTAAGAAGAATGAAAAACCTAATTGAATGAAAATCGGTATGAAAATGCCTTTATTTTTCTTGGAAATGATTAAGGCCTCTTTGCAATCTTCCATTATTTTATCAAACCACATGGCTTTCCACCTCCATAGTATTTTTTTTCTCTGCTTTTTCAAATTTTTCTATATATGTAATGAAAATAACTAAGGTGAAAAAAACTTCAAATATCATATTCATAATTAAAGCTACGATATTAGCTATTGAAACAATAGGGATTAAAATGGCGCATACAATTTTAGCCGTCTTGACTACAGTTTCTATAGACGGAGGATTAAGGTTATAATCCGTTCCAAATGTTTTATTATTGAAACTTGAATAGTAGTTTCCAGCATTAGAAACATAACTCGTTCCAGTAGATGAAGAATAGGTACCTTTTACAAAGGCCCAGTGTATCATTTGCAATACCGTTAATGGAATAAAGTTTTTCTTTGCGAAGGAAAAACTATCTTTAAAAGCTTTAATCAAGTCATTGTCATTAATTACTATAGAGACCTTCCACATAGTTAATAAAATATTTATCGCTATTGGAATTACTGCTAAACCAATGGTTAAAGTTATTGTACCAACAATAATATAAGGAATAAAAATTATAATCCAAGCTAAAGCTATAAGTATATCTCCTAAAAGAAACTTAAAGAAGTATTTCCTTATGCCTTCCTTAAAATCTCCCGGTTTAATTTCATTATTAATAACACACATTTTGTACATATTATATAAGCCACTTTCTACTAATACAGAAATAATTCCTAATATAATTAAGAGCAAAGCTATTACCAAAACGGAATATATTATGAAGCCAAACCAGTTGTTAGCATTGTAATCAGAGAATCGGTTATTCCCAATATATGAGTATATTGTTAAACCACAAACTATTAATATGAGTGTTTTGACAATTATTAATGCAATTTGAGGACGGTATATTTTCTTGTTTGCTTGGTTAATGTGGAAAGCTTTTTTAAAGTAATCAAAAATCAAATAAATCTTTTCCATTATTATCCTTCCCTTCTAAATGATTTTAGAAATCGTACCATTACTTATATATTTTACCATTCCAATCACTCCCTTACAATGTTTCTTTACACTAATTGCATTTAGCTCAATATGTGGTATAATCTTGTATAATATCAAAAATATAAGGGGAATTAGCTCAGCTGGTTAGAGCGTTCGCTTCACATGCGAGAGGTCGTTGGTTCGAACCCAATATCCCCCACTGTTAGGCCTATAATGGGTTAAGTTAAAAGAGGCTTGTAAAGTTGTGATTTTACAAGCCTCTTTTAACATCTTTATTAATTAAAGATTACCTTTTATCTTGCAATTTTGTAGGAATCGGATTATATAACTTAATGTATAGAATGGTCTATCTAATTCAGCTCCAACTATATTTAATCCTTTGATCAATGTATTCTCATCAAAATTTTCTAACAATATCATTATACTAAGAAGGTTAAGCCCTCCTTCTTTTGTATCTAAAACCCTTGCAGCTTTAACATATTTATTTTTCATCAAATTTTCAACAGTCGTTCTCAGGTCCTCACTAACATTTAATTCTGGCATTTCATTGTAGATTTTGATCTCTGGATTATCAATATTTAAGTTCTTAGCTTTCGCTACATCTGTAGACATAAATATTGTATTCTTGAATTCCCCATCTTTGAAATCTACTCCATCTAAATTTACAGAATCAAAGATAGCGTTTTCAAAGAGGGTATTTTCGAAGTTACTTCCTTTTAAATTTGTTCCAATAAATTCCGCCCATCTAAAAGTGCATTTTAAAAAAGTACAGGACTTAAAATGTGCTCCTCTAAAACTAACATAATCAAAGTTTGAGTTTGTAAAGTCACTATTAAAGCTATTACTTCTCTCCAAGTTTTTATACATAAAATTCTTATTTGTTTTCTCTATATTATTGTAATGGAAATTTTCCTCTGTGGTTTGCTTCTTACTCATTATGGTACCTCCATGCAAATATGCTTATTCGTTCTCTAATTATATCATAAACTATCTTAATAAAAGCAACTGGATTTTATACATGTTTACTTTTTGCTATAATAGGTCTAAAATTAAGTGTAGTTTCAAAATATTATATTATTTTTATTTAAGGAGCCGTGAGCCTATAATGTGTAAAAGGATAATTCTTGAAATTGGTTTAGTTTAAGTAAGGGTAAGTCTGCCCTTTTTTAGATGCCAATTTAACAGAGATTACTTTTCACCTTAGGCTCTTTTTTGTTGCCCCAAAAATAATTTTTATTTTTAGAGAGAGTTTTAAACTCTCTCTATTTTTTGCAAGGAGGAAAATATGAGTATATTAAATGTAGATAATATATCCTTTGGATATGATGATAAAACGATATTAAAGAATATATCTTTTAGGCTTTTAAAAGGTGAACATGCAGGACTTGTTGGAGATAATGGTGCTGGTAAAACTACTCTTTTCAAGATCCTTACAGATAAGCTTATAAGCGATGCAGGAACTATCAGTTGGTCAAAGAATTTAAACATTGGATACCTTGATCAGAATATACTTTAAAATCAAAAAGAGAGTATATTTAATAATCTAAGAGAAGCTTTTAATGAATTATATAATATGGAAGTTAAGATGAATTCTATAAGCAATAAACTTTCTACTATGGAAAGATCAGAAATGGATAAAGCTTTGTATGACTTAGGCGAACTACAAGATAAACTTGAGCTAAATGATTTTTATAATATTGACAGTGCTATAAAAAGTATCGCTACCGGCCTTGGACTGGATGCTATTGGACTTGATACAATGGCTTCAAAATTAAGTGGAGGGCAAAGAACTAAAGTAAGCCTGGCAAAACTTCTTTTAAAAAAGCCTGATTTATTACTTTTAGATGAGCCCACAAACTTTCTTGACAAGGAACATGTAGATTGGCTTTCAAATTATCTGACTAATTATCCTAATAGCTATATAGTTATTTCTCATGATAATGACTTCTTAAATAGAATCACAAACATCATACTCCATATAGAATTTTCCAGTTTAAAAAGATACCCTGGAAATTACAACAACTATATTCGGCTTTCAAAATTAGAAAGGGAAAAATATATAAATGATTATACAAGGCAACAGAAACAAATAGACAAACTGGAAACTTTTATTAATGCAAATATTGTAAGGTCAACCACTACCAAGAGAGTTCAAAGTAGAAGAAAACAGTTGGAAAGGATGGAGATAATTGAAAAGCCTCAGACAGCCCCAAGACCTAACTTTTCTTTTCTAACTTACAGAGAACCTGGAAAGTTGATATTTAAAAGCAAGGAACTTGATATAGGGTACACTTATCCTATCATAAAAGGCTTGACACTAGATCTTTTTAGAGGACAAAAAATAGCCATCACAGGATGTAATGGTATAGGGAAATCAACTATGCTTAAAACCCTTTTAGGGGTTATCCCTAAGCTTAAAGGTAATATTCAATATGGTGAATTTCTGAAGCCTGCCTATTATGAACAGGAAACAAAATATACTAATGATATAACTGCCCTTGAGGAAGTATGCCAGTCCTTCCCTGATAAAACTCAAAGAGAAATACGGGAAGCTTTAGCTAAATGTGGTCTAAAGCAAGAGCATATAATGCACCGAATGAATCAATTAAGCGGTGGAGAACAATCAAAGGTAAGACTTTGCAAACTAACTCTTACTTCGAGTAACTGGCTCATATTAGATGAACCAACAAATCATCTTGATCTTGAATCAAAAGTGATTCTAAAAAGAGCTCTTCATAAATATCCAGGAACAGTTATTGTAGTATCTCATGAGAAAGAATTTTATGAAGACTGGGTTACGGGTCTATGGAATATGGAAAAATATATCCAAAATCATAGGTTATAATTAAAAAAGACATGTCTATAGAATTTTCTAGACATGTCTTTTTTAGTTAAGCTTTAGTGTGTTCTCCATTCATTTACGAATTCATCCTTGTTTTTCTTAAACAAATCCGCCAGCTCTTTAGAATACCCAACATAGGATTTTTTACAATGCTGAGAAATATATTCAATAATTTCCTCAATTTTTTCATTATCTTTAAAGAAATTAACCTTGATTTTACTTTTACTTTTATCTGAAAATACAAATTCTATGCTATTGGATTTCTTAACTACTGTAAGATCCCCTGATTTACTCTGTACAGAGCTTTTATAAACCCACATTAGCTCACTAAGGGGCATTGCAAATACCGTTAGCATCCTTTCTACTATTATGTAGCTTTCAGTTATTGTTACTGGTCCCTTTTTATATATTTGTGGTAATACGATCTCATTGCTGATTTGTTCACAACTCACTTCAAGATTACCCAAGGAATATTTCTTAAACCTCTTTGAAGCTCTAGCGCTCCTAACCATAACAGGTATACCTATAACTAAAATAACTATTGCAAATAGTCCTGCTATAACAAAATATATTGATGCAAATTCAATGGGTGTTCCGTAGTCTATGTATTTACTACATAAAAATGAGGCTATATCCTCAGCTACAATCCCATCTTTTGTAAGAGTTCCTTTTAGAACAGATAAATCTTTAGCTCGGAAGGCAGATACCTTACCCTTTAATATATAAGGCGCTTTTGGATTTTTAGTCATTTGCTCAAATACCTTAGGAGGTAGAGATATTATAAGCATTTTTTCACCAAGCTTTATGGCTGCAACATGAGCCGATATATTATTGCCTAGTTTTATACCTAATGGACTGGTCTCCTCTGTCATTAAGAAATCTAGGTTATACAATTGGTCTGCAGAAATTTTAACATAACTATTATTTTTTGCAGCCTTATCATAATCTGCATTTGTTTTAATAATAATAGGATTATTTGTGCTTTTATAATATGTGAATATACCCATACCTAATATACCAATAAATACAAGGGTACAAATACCCATGGAAATCACTCTTAAATACCACTTTTTTTTGTAAGCCTTCATGAAATACGATTCTTTCAATTGTAAATCTCCTCGCTATGGCGATGCCAAATTTTATATAAGTACAATTCATTAGGTAACTAGTAACCTTTAAAGGGACTTAACGATATCTTCGTTATTAGATGGTTCTATTCGTAGACCCGGTTCCACCACAAGAAATCTACTTTCATCCCAATTTCCATTAATGAAATCCGAAATTAAGGATCCATCTCCAGGCAGCTCATCATAACTCCACTGGAGATAGGTTGCACATTCTTTAGTATAAGCTTTATATTCTTCACTATCACAAAAGTTAAGATCCACATAAGCTGCCTTCTTATATTCCTTAAACCATCCCTGTTCCATCTCCATAAGGTATTCTGCGTTATCTTCCCCATACTTTTCTGTATATTCTGCTAGCAGCCCCTCATATCTATCTTTTCCAGGCTGCGTGCAGGTTTCAATCCATCCTGGGGTGTACCAATAAGTTCCAGGATTCTTATCGAAATATTCTCTGTACCTTTCCTTTGATCCTAAAAAGAAGGTTATGCAATCATGACCTCGCATAATTACAAGCTTTGACTTTTTAGAGGTGATCCCACTTATACCATTGCTACACAACCCATACCCTATAAGTATTACAGGGTACTCCCCATCAACCTCATCGATAGCTTGCTGAAGATCTCTTTTTAATATATCAGGTGTATTATGAAGTCCTTGTTTTAGAAATTTAAAATCAAAGCTGTTTTTTGATTTTGATGCATAATAGCATATTTCCCTCCAAAGCACATGACAAGCTATAAGATAATACTTGTTTCCCATTTTTGACCTCCCTTATAAATGCATCTTATTCTGCTTTTTAGTTAACTTATTATTCATTAATTGTTTTATTTTTTCAACTCCATCTTCTTGAAAATCACTTTTACAAATTATTTGTGCTTGCACTTTACTTATATATATATATATATATATAGCTACGAAAAGTGGAGACAGTGAAATAAATATTATTCCCCCTATTTTCTGTCCTGCAATGATCATTACCAAGCCTAAAATTAGAAATATAGATGGGACTATCCAAAAAGCGATTGCCCTTTTGGTTCTCATCATTATAAATCTATTTAACCGTAGGATGCTTTTCATGTTTGGTGTGGTAATAATTTTTATAGCTCTGTTTTGCATTCTTAAAATTCTCCTATCCTTAAATTCTACTCTTCATTCATAATTCTGCATATAGCATAAAATCCTTCATTTCTTTATTTATGAAACAAATTAAGATATAATCGTATAAACACATGAATTTACAAAAAAAATTAGTTTAATATATAAGGAGAGCAAATATGTTTTATTTATTGCTTGTACCGGCTATAATAATTTTGGATCAATCTATTAAATATATAATTAATTCCAAAATCCATATTAGAACTTCAATTCCTGTTTTCAAAAAAGTATTTTATATTACTCATTACGAAAATACTGGTATGGCATTAAGCTTTTTTGAAAACAAAGGATATATATTTATGCCAATTATGATCATACTTCTATTTATCGTAGTGTATTTTTTCTTTACTTCTCAGAGCTTTTTAATAAAGTTATCCTTGTCCTTCATTTTAGCAGGTGGCACAGGAAATCTTTTAGATAGACTACTTAAAGGCAGTGTTACAGATTTCGTAGAAATCCACCTAGGGTCCTTTTTGCTTCCAATCTTTAACATAGCTGACATGTTTATTTTTGTTGGAACTATAATTTTAGTTTTAAACTAGTATAAAATATAAAAGCCCAGTGGAAGCTGAGCTTTTATAGAAAGTTCTTATACGTTAAATATTTATGCTTCTATGGTCTCTGCCTTTACAACAGCAGCTTCCAAAGTCATCCCTGTAAAATATTGTGCATTTAAAAATCTACCACTTTTCTTATCATCTACAAAAGCACCTACTGTTATTCCTGGAATACAGCTTTCCACTGCATTAGGAGCCTTAGGTCCACCTAAATCGGTTCTGCACCAACCTGGATCGGTTAAATTGATCATTACATCCGTTCCCTCAAGTCTTGAGCCCAAATCCCTTGTAAATTTATCAAGAGCTGCTTTGCTTGATGAATAGCCTGCCTGCTCTGGTTCATTTCTAATACCACTAGTGGTATTTATGACACGCCCAAAGCCACGCTCTATCATCTTAGGAATCAACCTATAACAAATAGTTGTCACTGCGATGACATTTATTCTAAAGCTCATATCAAAATCTTCAATTGGAGTTTTCCAGTAATCTGTCCTATAACCTATTTGCACTGCAGCATCATTGAAAACAATATCTACTGGTTTTCCTTTAGCTTCAATTTCATCCAGCATAGAAACAACTTCCAGATGGTTAGCAAGTTCTGCCTTTACACAATAGGCTTCAACACCAAGTGCTTTAACCTCTGCTTCTACCTTTTTTGTATGCTCTAAATTTCTACTCTGTAAAATAAGATTGCAACCTTGTTTAGCCATAAAAATTGCTATCTGATACCCTACCCCTCTGCTTGCCCCTGTTATTAGTGCCCATTTTCCTTTTACATCTACCATATCAAAATCTCCTTTATTCATTATGTATAATGATTTTAACCTTATCCTTACATAATACTATACGTCTATTGTTAGCTTGTCAATAATATGATATTATCATATATAATGATATTAACCTGTAGAGGAGTATTTATGAATACAGCATTTTATCCTATTAATAATGAAGAAAATGGATTACCCTTTGTTGTTAGTGGTATTGGAACACATGAAAACCAATGTCATATTGTAAGAAATGAAGGCTATAACCTTCATCAAATTATATTTTGTATAAAGGGTGAAGGACTTCTTAAAACCAACGGGAAAGAATATTGCATAACTGAGGGGACATATTTTTATTTAAAGCCTCTTGAATCTCATGAATACTACAAAGTCACTGACTCTTGGGAAACGAATTGGATTCTATTCACAGGAGAAAATATTAATAATAGCTTAATTAAACTTGATTTCTCCTTCTCAAAAATAGGCTCCTTCCAAAATAGTGACAACATTAGAAATCAATTTAACGATATACTTAATACCCTGAAAAGCTATGATTCTTTCAGAGGCTTCATTGCCTCAAATCAACTATATAGACTTTTAATTGAACTATATAGATTTTCAAATCAGGAAATAGGCCTAAATTCTACACAAGATACTATTATAATAGAGCCTGTTATTAATTATATTAACCTACACTTCTCAGAGGATATTTCCTTAGACTTCCTTGCAACAATTGTAAATGTAACTCCTCAGCATCTTTGCAAAGTATTTAAAAAGCGTTTGTATATGCGACCCTTTGAATATATTGCAAAAAAAAGAATCCAAGAATCAAAAAAGCTACTAATAAGCGGGAATATGACTATCAAGGACATTGGTCAAACTGTAGGCTATAAAGATAATAGTTACTTTTGTGCTATGTTTAAAAAGTACGAATCAATTTCCCCCTCAGATTTTAGAGGTTCTATAAAATAGCAATTTAACTTTATTATTATATCTATAAATAGCATATTATTGAAAAAATTGTATTTAAAAATTGTAAAGCAAAAGCCACCTTCGTAAAGGTGGCAATACTTGTAATCTAATATAAAGATTTTTAAAACATTAAAAAACTATATTTATATTACTGAAACATCAATTGCTTGAAGTCCCTTAGGTCCTTTTTCTGTTTCGAATTGAACTTTTTGTCCTTCTTCAAGGCTTTTTCTTGAATCAGTTCCTTGAATAGCTGATGAATGAACGAAAACATCTTTTTCACCTTCAACTTCGATAAAACCAAATCCCTTTTCTGTGTTAAACCATTTTACTGTTCCGATTTTCATTTATAATCCTCCAACGTCAAAACACCATTTTGTACGATACACTAATTTTGTATCAACAGTGTTCAAAAGTTAGTATACCACACAATACGGAAATTATCAAATTTCTTATGAATTTATTATTTTTAATGCGGAGGTGGCCTATACATTGATTTATTGGTGTTTATATTGATTAATTTGTTTAATTATATTAAGATTAAATAGACAAATGAATTTTATTTGGTTTGGAGATGGAATATATGAATGGTCAAAGAAGAGCTGATGTTTATCCCGGTAGAGTGGTAGATATCGTATTAAAGAAAGATCAACCTACGGGTAAATTAACACGTGGTAATGTTAAAGATATTCTCACCAATTCTGCAAATCATCCCCACGGCATCAAAGTAAGACTAGCGGATGGTCAAATTGGTAGAGTTCAAGAAATCATAAAGTAGTGAATGTTTCTACTTTTAAAGGTCTTGAAAATCCATTGTTTATAATGAACTAAAGGGTGGTTGCTAGTAACCACCCTTAATACTTTTTCTAGTATATGTTAAAATTAATTATATAAAATACTATGTCATATTTTACAAAGTTAAAGCGTCTAATAGGCAAAAGGAGAGATGATTCATGTTTTTTACTTTACTGCTTATACAAGATCAGAACCCAGATATAGATAGGCTTATAAATGAGTACTCCAAAAGTCTCACCAGATTGCTGTCAGTGTCTGTAAAAGCTATATGAGAAAGGCTTCCTATAAAGAAATAACCAGTAAACAATACATATGCTTAGATTACATCTCAGAGGATCCATTAATGGCTGAATTCCAGAGCGATGACTCTCTTGCTCTACTAAGGCTGTGTTTATGACCTTTCCTTTAAATATAGAGAAGTTATACTACTACGCTATTATGAAGAACTAAGTGTTTCAGAAATATCCAAGATACTTAAGAAGAAGGGGAATACCATTTCTGTGCGAATCAAAAGAGCCCATGAGATGCTTAAAGCATTATTAAAGGAGGATTACGATAATGAGTAAGCTTATTAATTTTAAAAAAATAGCCGATGCAAATTTAGAAAAGCTAGATTTGTCAAATGCATCTAAGCTTAGATTAAAAAACGAAGTAAAAAAGTCAAGGATGATGTCCTTTAAGACCTTAAGCTTTATAGGTATTCCTGCTGTAGCAGCCCTTATCGCTTTTATATTAATATTCACAGGTGTATTTTCTCCTAGTAATATATTAAGGGTATCAAAAAAATCTACTCGTCTTAATGTTCCTAATACCAGTATTTTTGAAATTTCCGCTAAAAACATTATGAAAGGAATTACCCCTCAAACCGTTTGGACAAAAGCTTTAAGTAATAACTTTATAAAATCCACTGCTGATTTTTCAATGGACCTATTCAAAGAGGCTTATACTAAAGGTAAAAACTCTCTTATTTCCCCACCCTCTGTATACCTAGCACTAGGTATGACAGCTAATGGCTCGGATGGAAATACTTTAAAGCAATTTGAAACCTTACTCGGAAAGTATGGCCTTAATATAAAGGATTTGAATCCTTATTATAAGAGTCTCTCCAGTGAACTATCTACCATTGACAGTGGCAAACTAAGCATTGGCAATTCTATTTGGTATAATGAAAATGATAATCTTGAAATTAATGGGGAATTTCTCCAGACCAATGCAGATTATTTTAATGGGGCTGCCTTTAAAGCGGATTTTAATAACCCAGCCACCGTTAACGACATTAACAGCTGGGTAAAACTTAACACAGGAAATACTATAGATAAAATCATAGATAAGATAGATAACAACTCAATCCTGTACCTTATAAATACTGTGCTCTTTGATGCTCAGTGGAAAGATACTTATCCCAAGGTAACTATTTTCAAAGATAATTTTCAACTCTCAAACAAAACAAAAGAATCCATAGATTTTATGCATTCAAATGAATATTGGTATCTAAAGGATGATCAGGTAGAAGGTTTTATTAAGCCCTACAAAAATGAAAAGTATAGTTTTGTAGCCCTTCTACCTAAGAAAAATGTAAATATAGATAGTTATATTTCCTCTCTCTCAGGGGAAAGCTTTATAACTCTCTTAAAGAATAAGTCAGATAAGCTGGTAGAAACTGCTCTTCCAAAATTTAAAGCAACGTATAAAATAAACCTAGTGAAGCCTTTAAAAGATATGGGTCTTAAGGACTGCTTTAATGCTGATAACGCTAACTTTACAAAAATGGGAAGCAGTAATTTAGGAAATATTTTTGTAGGAGATGTGCTTCATAAGACTTTCATTACAGTTGACGCTGATGGGACAAAGGCTGGAGCTGCTACAGTAGTTGAGATGAGGGACGGAACTGTTTTGAATCCACTTCGCATAACACTTAACCGTCCCTTTGCCTATGCAATAATAGATAATGAAACAAGTTTGCCCCTATTTATTGGAACTATGATGAAGCCCTAGCAACGGATATTGATGATATTAACTATGAAGAGTATAATTTAGACATAAATTGATTTTGCAAGGGGGCATTTAAATGGATTACACCATTACAAAAGGAAAAGCTGAGGATTATGAGGATATAATTGATTTTGCCAACTATGTTTTTGGAGTTGACTTTCCATCTTTACTTCCAAAACTATATAAAGATCGTAAAGTCACAGCCCAGTATCATCATATAGTAAAGGAAGATCCTAGAATAAAGGCGATGGTTGGAAGCTTCCCTCTTGGATTAAAAGTATGTGATAATTATTTAAAAGTTGCTGGTATAGGTTCAGTTTCGGTCCATAAATACTCTAGACATTCTGGCTATATGAAGCTTCTCATGAACAATGCTATTTCTGAAATGAATACCAATAACTGCGATATGGCAGTCCTTGGCGGACAAAGGCAACGTTATGAATATTGGGGTTTCACCCCCTGTGGCATCAAGATAGAATTAAATTTTAATAGTTCGAATATAAAACATACTCATATAGTAACAAAAGATAATTATGAATTTATTGAATATAACTTAGGCAACGCAATAGATTTAGATAAGGCTATTAAATTACATGCTTCGCAAATTACGCATGCTATAAGAGAAGGGTCGGACTTTATTGATATATGTAGTTCATGGAATAATACCGTCCTTTTTGTTTATATTAACGGAGCTTTCTGCGGCTATATATGTGCAGATGAAAAGCACGAAAAGATTAGTGAGATTGTGTTAACAGCTAATGGTAAAATAGATGAGGTTATAACCTCCTTTATGAAGCATTTTACTTTGGAAACTATGTCCATGGTAATGTACCTACATAGATCTGAAGAATTTATGAAATTAAGCACCCTATGTGAGAGCTATACCCTAAAGGCCTGTTGCAATATATATATTATCAATTATATAAATGTTATAAAAGCTTTTATGGATCTGAAGAGTACCAACGCCTCTTTATGTGATGGTACTCTAATAATAGATGTTAAGGAAAAGGGACGATATAGAATTGAAGTTAGAGATAGAGATATTTCTGTTAAGGAGACGGAGCTTCCCTATGATATATCTCTATCCCATCTAGAGGCTTCCGCTCTTTTGTTTTCCCCCTCCAGCTTTATAAATTCGGAATATAAATCTACCAATCCTTTGATAAAAGCATGGTTTCCGCTACCTCTATACTTTGCAGAAATCGATAATCTTTAAAACTAAGGTATAACGAAAGTTATACCTTTCCTAATTACTCAATTAATGATGCTGAATATAAAATCCCAATATTTCTTTAATTCTTCACCCTTAAGGTCACAATGAGTCATGTTTGGAACTTCATTATATATAATAGAATAATTCTCCTTTTTCATTTTACAAACAAAAACATCTGAATGTTTAAATTTGTTTACAGCTGTATCTGCATCACCATGAACTACATAATAGGGTATACGTGGCATACTTTTTACCTGATGAATAGGTGATGCTGACTCCAGCGCTCCCATGAAATCTTGATCATAATGTTCAAAGGCACTATAAAGTGTTCTAGGAAGGTCCTCTCTCTCTGCAAGATGAAAAGGCAAATCACAAACAGGGCAATTAGCAGCGCAAGCCCTTGGTGTCCTTTTTGAATATCTAGTGTAGATTAAAGCACTTAAGCCACCCATACTCCCGCCTGTTGATATTATTGGTATATTACTATCCAAATTATACTTTTCAAAAATAGCATCGATAATGTCGTCTGTATAATGCACGGCTGTGTCATTCATCCAGCTCCAGGGTCCGTAATATGGAAATATGTAAAGTATACCGAGCTGGGCACATTTTGATGCAAAAGGTGACCTTTCCTTTATAAACCCATCAAATCCAAGTCCATGAAATTCTAGCACTACTCCTCTAATTGGCTTAGAACAATATTCCTCATTTGTATAAGCAAATTGATTCAAGTTTTCTCCTGTTATAATGTGATTAATCATGTTTTAATCCCTCCAAACTATTGAATGTCAAAACTCATTTACAAAATATTTTTGTTTATATTATACCACTAGAAACTTCATATTTTCTTTGAAAATTATATTAATATTCTGTATAATCTAATAAGGACATAATGAAAAGGTGGGATAAAATGAATGCATTTTTAACAGTAATACCAATTTTGTTTATTAGGTATGGGCTGTTATATATAATAAACAAAGAAGCACTTAAACGAGCTAGTTTCTTTGCTCCAGTAATAGGACGTGAAAAAGTAGCATACTGGGTTTATCAAATTGCCACCTTCCTCATTTTATTATATTTATTATTACTAAAAATCGGAACT
This sequence comes from Clostridiaceae bacterium, assembly GCA_036507955.1. Lineage (GTDB taxonomy): Bacteria > Bacillota > Clostridia > Clostridiales > Clostridiaceae > DATCIH01. The sequence goes on from DATCIH010000071.1 coordinate 42,199, forward strand.
GACTCCGATTGGTTTTACTTAGGTCTGATAATATATTTTTTTGGAATTATTTTATATGGGGTATCTATAATTAATTATGCTAGGCCTAAAATAAGCGGAATAAATTTAAATGGTTTATATGGAGTATCCCGAAATCCTATGTACATTGCATATTTTATTTATTTCTTAGGATGCGTTGTTCTAACTCAATCCTGGATATTACTTGTGTTATTAATAGGTTTTCAAATATCAGCACACTGGATTATCCTTTCAGAGGAAAGATGGTGTATTAAGGAATTCGGAGAGGAATATACAGAATATATGAATAAAGTAAGGCGTTATATTTAGCAAGTTATGCTATTTCTTTAAATAAAGAAGCTCTCGTCTCCGAAACTCTTTTTCGGAGGTGAGAGCTGTACTCTATGAATATTTCAATATTAATTCTGTCAAATGTTCAGCATGACCTTTTTCTTCATTGATTATTGAATAGAGCGCAGATCTCACATCATTATATGGAATGATAGCTAACTGTTGTTCGTAGAGAATTACAGCTTCAAGCTCTCCTTTTATATCTTCTCTTATATTATTTAGTATAAGTTGTTTATCAAAATTAGGTGTAAATGTCTGCATTGGTGATTTTGCACCTGCTTTATCGCCTATATGTTCTTTATAGCTTTGATATTGAGCTGGGTCATATTTACGAAGCAATGAAATAATCATAGCATAGTGTTTTTTTTCATCTCCCATTATGCTATTCCAAGCTACATTTATGTCCTTCATGTTTGAATTTGCTATGTGCTCAGCATACCCATTTATCGCGATAATTTCAGCTATTAATATTTCCCTCAATTTATTTGTATCGAGTTTTGGATAACCTTGTGGTTGACCATATCTAGTGGTATAGCTCATTTATATCTCCAATCTTAATTATTTTAAACTTACTCAAATTTATTACCATAATATATTATTCATCAGTGTTTACTTATGTTACTATTAATTGAAAACCTTATACATATTTTTTTATATAGATTAACAAAACAATTATTGCAAGTAAATACCATATATAATACTGACTACTTTATGGGGAAGTCCGTTTAATCGAAACTTATAACAATGAAAGTGTTAGAGTAATCCTAGAGGATTTTATTACTTGTGTTATAGATTGAATATATTATAACAATATTGTAAGTTTAAAGGGAAATATGTACAAGGTATAGAATAAATAAGTCAACTATGGCAAATTATTTTGGAGGTAGTGAAATGGGATTAATTAATTTTATTAAGAACCAATTTATCGAAGTTATTGAATGGGTTGATCAATCAAATGAGGTAATGGTATATAAATTTCCTGTAGCAAACAATCAAATTAAAATAGGTGCAAAACTTACTGTTCGTGAATCGCAAGTAGCCATATTTGTAAATGAAGGAACTATTGCAGATATTTTTATCCCTGGTCTATATGAATTGAAGACAGAAAATATGCCCGTTTTAACTACCCTTAAATCCTGGAAATATGGGATTAATTCACCCTTTAAAGCTGATGTATATTTTGTAAATACCAAACAATTTACTGATCAGAAATGGGGTACGACCAATCCTATAATGATGAGAGATACAGAGTTTGGAATGCTCCGCTTGCGTGCCTTTGGAATTTATTCCTTTAGAGTTTCCGATGCTGCAAAATTCATGAAAGAGATTTTTGGTACAAATGGAAGCTTTGATACTGAAAGCATTACCGGACAATTAAAAAGATCTATAGTTTCCGGGTTTACAGACATACTTGGAGAAGCCAAAGTTGCTGCAATTGATCTTGCCCAAAATTATACAAATATAAAGTTCAAGCATATTTGCTTCCAATATGGATTTCTGCCTATACCTACAAAAATAAAACTTATAGTTTCATGGTAAATGGACAAAATGGCAGAGTTAAAGGGGATGCGCCTATAAGTGTTATAAAAGTTTTATTACTTATTATTGGAATTATAGCAGTTATTACGATTCTGTTTTTATTAATCTAGTTCTAAATAATTATAAATAAAAAAGCTCTAGCAAATCTGTTAGAGCTTTTCTGTTATATTTGTTAAAAGTGTTTTTTAAAAATTATCTCTTTCCCCGTTGTATTCATCAATAAAATATAAAGGACGATTTTTTGTTTCATAGAAGATTCTTCCCAAGTACTCTCCTATAATACCTATAGAGATTAACTGTACAGCGCTTAAAAACAAAATCAGACACGCTAAGGAAGGATAGCCTTTAACATGGTCATTGAACAATATTGTCTTACCTATAATAAAAACAACATATACACCTGAAATAATCGCTATTGAATATCCGAGTAGCATAATAGCTCTTAAGGGTGCTGTAGAGAAGGAGGTTATCCCATTTTTAGCTAATTCAAACAGTTTAAAATAATTCCATTTTGTTTTTCCTGCTGCTCTGGTATCACGGTCGAATAAGATCTCTTTTTTTCTGAAACCAATGAGACTAAAATAACCTTTAGTATATCTATTACACTCTTTGTATCGCTTTAATGCTTCAACGGCACGTCTGCTAAGCAATCTAAAATCCCCTGTATCCTCTTGAATTGGCACATTTGACATCTTTTTTAAGACTTTATAAAAGGTAGATGATGTTTTTCTTTTAAGCCAAGACTCACCCTTCCGTGACTTCCTTTTTCCATACACATCATCATATCCAGCTTCAAAGTACATAAGCATTTCTGGTATTAATTCAGGCGGGTCTTGAAGATCTGCATCTAAAATAACAACTGCATCTCCCGTTGCCTTATCTAAGCCAGCCATCATAGCTATTTCTTTACCATAATTTCTAGATAAATTTATATAAGATACTCTACTATTTTTTTCTCTCATATCTTTTATTACTTCAAAGGAATTATCCGTACTTCCGTCGTTGATTAATAATAATTCATACTCATATCTATCTAATAATGTTTCCATTATTTTAGTCACCCTATGATACAACAATATCAAACTCTCTTCTTCATTAAATAGTGGAACCAAAATCGTTAATTTTTTATTACCCATTTTCTTTACTCCTTATGCTTATAGTAGTACTAGGGCTTAGTTATTATTTTTAAAAATTACTAATTTACTAAGAAAATAATTTACTATAATTACAAATATATTTGAAATTATTTTGATCACTATATCATTAAAATCAAGTAAATTTACAAAAATAAACATAATAGACATGTCCATTATCCCAGAAAATAATCTACAAGAGATGAAAGCAGTTAATTCTTTTACTATAGTTAACATATTTAGAGATTTACTATGAAATACAAAAAGCTTATTCGTAATATAAGCAAATAAAACTGAGGCAACCCACGCTATAACATTACTTTCAATTGTGCCAAAACTAAATACTCTCGTGAAAACAGAGTAAATAATAATGTTAACTATGGTGGTTAATCCACCAAAAATAAGGTACATTATCTGCTGTTTATATTTTGTGAACCTAATAATGTAAATCCCTCCAGTGTAATAAACCCAATACATTTTATGTATATTATATGAATCTATTATATATCAGTCAATAGAGGATGTCTCCAAATTTTTATACTTTTATGAGCTTGTACAATTGGTAAATATATAATAAACTATAAAGTGATAAGTTCTTCTATAATTTGGGTTAATTTTAAATATTTTGGTAGGTAAGGATGGGGGTCTTTGGATGGAAATAGTTGAGTGGCTAAATAAAAAACTTAGTGACTTAGAAAATAAAAAGAGAATCTTAAGCTTAATAAATTCTAATCTTATAATGGTTATTTTAACACTATTATTTGCAACTCAATCTACCGGAAGTAGAGAATTTCTACTAAATGGTGTTTCTGATAAAGTAATTAATAGCTTAACAAGCGCAGCAGATCTGAGCAACACAGGGGTTGTTCAGATTTTTATAAAAGGTATGATTATACTGACTCTTTTGTGGCTTGCTTTATTTATAGTTCTTCTTATTATACAGCATTTTATTAAGACAATTCGTTTTCAATATATACTACTTCTTATAAATACTACTTTATTCGGCCTAGTAAATGTATCTAAGCAACCCGGAAATATTATATTCAATATTATTATCTCCCTCATTGTTTTATATGTCTTCTATTATATCTTGTTAAAGAAAAATATATTTTCTATTGATAGCCTTGAAATCAGTCCTAGAAAAAGCAAGGTGATTTTAGTATCTGGGTTCTTATGCTATGTAACTGTAATAGGTGGTATTACGATAATTAAATACATTAATTATCAGCAAAGTATGTTTGATACAAGCATCTTCTGCCAAATGTTTTACTATATGTCAAAGTGGGGATTACCCTTTACTACCGTTGAGAGACAAAGATTAATGTCACACTTTGCTGTACATTTCTCCCCAATTTACTATTTACTTCTTCCAGGCTTCATGATATTTAAATCTGCCATCTATTTGACTATAGCTAAAACTCTATTAATGGCTTCAGGAGTTTTTCCTCTCTACAAGCTATGTAAGAAAAAAGGGCTAACCAACCTATTATCCGTAATGCTTTCAATAAGCTATTTAATATTTCCTATGCTGATTGCATCAAACATTGGAAATGGAAATGGTCATGTTCTAAATGAAAATTACTTCTACTGCGCTTTACTATTTTGGATATTTTATTATGTGGAGGAGCAAAATTTCAAACTTCTATGGGTGTTTTGCATTATAACCTTGTTTGTGAAAGAGGACGCACCTATTATTCTTGCTTGTTTAGGCTTATATTTGATTCTTTCAAAAAAATCTAACTTCCATGGAAAATTACTTTTCATAATATCAGTACTATATTTTTTTGTATGCACAAAATTTATAATGCCTAGGTTTGGCATTGAATATATAATTGCTAATCTTTATAGTAATTTCGTTCCAGATGCTAGCCTTGCTTTCCCAAGTATTATGTATGCTTTAATTTATAAACCAAGCTATGTATTCCAACAGATATTTACTGGTGATAAACTTACTTTCTTGCTGCAGTTGATGGCGCCACTTATGTTAATGCCCTTACTGGCTCTAAAGAAAGTGCAAAACTTTGTCCTTATGATACCAATTATACTTACTTCCCTTTTATGTCTAAATCCTAGTTATATATATAAACTTGCAAGCCATCATAATATGGCTCCCATATGTATATGCTTTTATTTAACAATTTTAACTTTAAGCGAAATCAAGTCAAAGAAGCATCAATTTTTTATTACCTTATCAATATTATTAGTCACAGCGATTTTTAGTTTATCCTACAATATTGATAAAGGGAAAATCCTTAACTACTATATTGAGAATGGAGAAAATATCAACCTGACAGATATAGCCTTGAGCAAGATTCCTGAAAACGCTTCTGTTACAGCTGATAGTGGTTTTAGTACTAAGTTAACTAATAGACTTAACCTTTACCTCTATTTTGATCCTAATTGTGATTATGTTGTAATTAATTTACGGAACACAAGTGTCAAGTGGAAAAAGCAGACCATTGGTCTGCTTTTGGGTAAGGACTATGGTGTTACTGATTATAAGAAAAATTTATATTTGATTTTATTAAAAGGGCACTCAACGCAAATGAATCTTGGAGTCTATGAAGATCAATTTCTTCAATAACCCTTATCGTAGTCCCTTATATTAATCATACTATCCACACCGCCGCTACAAAAGCACTTCGCATTATGGTCAATAATCTTAATAAAAGCCTCATATCCCCCATCACCTGAAGCAGCCATATGTGGTGTTATTATAAGATTGTCTAAATTCCAAAATGGACTTTCCTTAGGTAAGTGTCCGAGCTTAAATTCTTCCATAAATACATCTAAGGCAGCTCCAGCTATTTTCTTATTTTTTAAATAATCAAATAGAACTTCTTCCTTAAATATCACCGCTCTTGATATATTAATTATATAAGCAGTTGTCTTCATGCATTTAAATTGCTCTTCACCTATAAGATTTATTGTTTCCTTTGTTGGAGGTATCGTACATACAATAAAATCAGATTGCGTCAAAAATCTATTTACGTCGCAAGTTTTATATACTTCATCAAAGTATGCTAAAGGTTGCCCCGTCGTATTCAACCCTAGTGTTTTCATACCAAAAACTTTTGCTTTCTTTGCAGTTTCAGTACCTACATTTCCTGTACCCATCAATCCTATAGTCTTATTATAAAGATTAAAGACCCCATTATGATGCTCCCACTTATGTTCAAGCTGACTCTTAACTGAATCTTTACTTTTTCTTGCAAGCATTAGCATCATACAGAATATATCCTCAGATATAGGGGTTCCGGCAATTCCGCGAGCATTTGTAACTATTATTTTTCTTTCCTTAAGATATTGCATAGGTAATCTTTCTATCCCTATATGTGGTACTTGTATCCACTTTAAATTTTTACATCGATCAAGAAAATCAATTTGGAGAGTTCTATGATTTGCAATTATTGCATCAGCTCTTTGTACATCCTCATAATCGATTAACTCTTTTTCACTATTAAATAACTTAACATCCGTTCCAAGCTCTTTCAACTTATCAATCTCATTTTGTTTAAAGGCAAATGTTGATAATAAATACATTTAGCATCCACTCCTTACTATTTGCAAGTGATTCTTTAGCACTACTCTATTTCAATTTTAATCATATCCCATACTTCTAATAAAGGTAATGTACAATAAAGCATATTGTTTTCATATCTATAAGATACTTCCTCTTCAGCTATACAAGAGATAACAGATTTAATTTTTTCATTCTCCTCTAATTTAACTGTGAAATTAAGATTATGAAAGGGAATAGTTGTGGCCAGAGGTCTCTGTCCGATACCATTTACAAAATGTATTAGAATTTTATTTTCTTTCTCGTACATCATAGCCTGCAGTCCATTTACAATATTCATATTAAACTTCTTACTTTTTCCAAGAAGAAGATCAACACAATTTCTCATTAACTGATAATGCTCGCTGAGCTTGTAATCTTGAGCTAGCATACTCAACTTAAAGGGTAAAAATAAAGCTGTTCCTTTTCCATACCTATGAAGAGTGCACAGAGGCAAATCTGTTTTTGGAGTAAGAATACTTGCTCGTTCAGGAGGTGCACCAACTGCATCAATGGGAGCAAAAGGTGGAACTAAAGTGGCAAGAACCTGAGCATCTGCTTCAGGGCTACAATAGGCAACCTCGCCCCGATGGGGTATCAGTGGTGTATCTTCCAATCCTTTTTGCAGCGAGCCACAATCCTTACCGAATCTGAAGTAAGAAGCTGCTAAATACTCGCTGGAAACTATACCAGTTTGGATTCCGATAATCTCCAGTAAATCTTTATTTATAGATCCTGACGCTTCTTCTAAAATAATCGTTCCGCCGTCAGCTACATAGTCCCTAATAATTTTTATCAGCTTATCAGTAAATTGATACTTTTCCGGAATAATAACAGTTTTATAATGCTTTATCTTTCCAAGGGTAATCTGATAAGAATCTAGGACGTCAAACTGAATCTGAGTATTGACAAGTCCTTCAGCCCACCCTTCAGCAGATGGCTGTGTATTCCACAAAAGTAGTGTCTGAGCTAATGATGTTGCTCCATCCATGTGATTTTCCACTTTTACAATCATATGGTTAATACCACTAATTGATTTCAAGATACGCTTATCGCTGATGGTGTCACTAAATCCAGTTATGGAATGCCATATAAAGCCTCCATTTGACGGAATCTGACTCATCCAGAACATATACTCTGCGGTAGGTAGTCCAGTATGTCTCCACTCCATACCAGGGCATGAGTGTATTATACCAAAGGGTGTAGGATAATTTTCTACCGTTCTGCCCATTTTAATGCAAAGAGCAGGTTTACAAAATTGAGTAATATTCTTATATCCTTGGGATAGAACATCTTGTGGCTCGGAACATATCATATCTGCTGTAGAAGTACGTGCATTGAGATTATCCTTGTATAGATTATAATACAAAACTACTGGGATATCTGGCTTCTTTGATTTAACGGTTTTATATAGCTTTTCCATATTATCCTTTAAGCATATGGATGCCCAATCCTCTTCAAAGGTATCAGGTGCACCTGCATAATCCAATTGAATATTATGATCATAAGCTGGCATCTCTTTACCATAAGTATCTATATATTTCTGCTTACAGATATCACATACGCAAAATTCATAATGAGGGGCATTAAAAAACACACCATCAATATCATATTTGTCTAATACCTCATTTATTACTGGAATGGCTACTTCATCATTTCTGTATCCAGCATTGATACAGGTTGATAGGAGTAAAGACCAATCCCCAAAACGATCCCTTCCATAGATTTTAGGTTTGTTTTCATAATCCCTTACGAACCATTGTGGTTTTTGTTGAAATACGAAATCGTCAGTTTTGCTAAAGTCAAATCTGGCAATTACTTTTATATTCTTAGAATGGCAAGAATTTATTATTTCGAGCAGAATATCATGATCCTTAGGTAAATACTCATTGATATGATGGTATTTTACTTTGCTTTGATACCATGCATATATACCTCCAACGTTAACTACTAGTACATTTGCTGCCATATCACTAATTTCATTTGCAATTTTCTTACCATCCATTAAAGGGGTATCTTTAACTTGCAAATTTGTTTGTATAACTCTCAAAGGTTTTTTCCACCATAGTTTTTCCTTCAAAATGTACACCTGCTTTCTATTTATAATATAATCATTTCATGGTCAATTAATTTATCAATTTTCAGTATAGTAACATTACCTTTCATTTGCACAGGTATACTTCTGTTTGCAACCCTCAGCTGTGCTGTTTCATAACTTTTGCCCTGGGTGTTAACTGAAATTGTAACCGGTCCAATAGGTAAATTCTCTTCGCAAAATCCAGGGCTAATGTTGCACCCGCTTAAATTTACCAAATGGATAATTATTTTATCCTCTTGACTGTATATTTTACAATCTATAAATCCAGGTCCCTGAACCTCAATTGGCAAACTGTCATTGGTTGCCCATCGTACCGCATTAGTTAATAGCCTTCCGTGGTCAGGCAGTCTCTCCCTTCCATAGCAACGGTCGATATCTCCTGGAAAATAAACAACTCTAGAACCAGATTCCAAAGTTCCTGCAAACAAACTCTTAACGTCCTCTCTTTCCTCACGAATCCAACTGAATTCAGGTGGATAGATTGGGAAGGCAGGTATATATGAAGCAATAGGTTTTAATTGCCCTGAAGTTTCCACTAGATGAAGGCCACCTCCAAAACCGATAATATCTGTATCCTCAAAACCCCTCAAAATTTCATGACGTTCCTTTGGCAATTTTAAATAATTATGAGCAGCAAAGAATTCCCAGTTACTGGTGTAATCCCCAAATACGCCAATTGATTCACCTGTAAGCCTTAGCCCAAGTTTCTTCCATAATAAATTCACTTTAGTAGGATTTCCATCGTAATCTAGGGATGCAGACTTTCCTGTCATTATCAAATTACCGCCTAAATTTAGGAATTTTAAAATAGCATCAATTTGTTTATCATTTAATATAGCCACATCTGGTAATATTAATGTTCTAATTCTGTCCATATACAGCTGAATATCCTCTGCATTAATTGGTATAAAGGGTATTCTATCTACTGCCAATGCGTGTGTAAAACCGTTCCAAGGTAGTGTTACCTTTTCTTTTATATCACCTTTGCCATAAAAATCCGCATTAGTTTGGTTCCATACTATTCCTACATTTGCCATATCTCTTCGATTATATAAATATTGCTCATTCTCAGCATGCCATTTAAAAAATGGAATAGGTGTCTTAAATTGACGTCTATCATTCTGACTACAGCCTATATGATGATACCAGGGAGAAATTCCACCTGCCGCGCCCTCTACCATCCACATATTTGTCTCCCTTTCAGGATTGCCAGCTAATCTAAAGGTACGATTCCCACGAACATAATTCGCGAAGCTTTCCGGTACTAACACATTTTCATACGCAGCCATCCGTAGCAGTGAACCATTGACTGAGTTTTTTTCAAATCCATTAATACTATCTCGGGATTGAATATCACTGAAAATAATCCGTGCTCTTTTACAAATTTCTTTTAAATCACCAAAAGCTCCGGATAAGTTTGTAGGATCAGCATCCAACATACCGACCCATAAGCAATGCTCTCCCCCCATTCTTTTAGTTGTCTCATTAAATAAATCCCAATTTTCTGTTCTACAGCGATAGTTCCAGCGTATCCATTCACGATAATCTGGATTTTCATAGTCTACTTCTTTAGGCAATTCTAATCCACAAGCTTCTTTAAATCCTTTTTTGCAGTTCTCACAATAGCAAATTGTGTCTCGGCCAAGACCTTTCCAGCTATTATCAGCAAATCCTACAGGATGATACCTTTCAATAATTTCTTCCAGTAACATGGGTATAAACTTTTTATAATAATCGCTATTTACACAAGTGCAGTATCTATCTTGTGCTTTAATGGGGTTTCCTTTACTATCAACACAAACCCAGTCAGGATGTTCCATGTAAAATTCCTGGGTTACACGATTAATATCCATCCTTGCCACAACGACTAGTCCAGCTTCCTCCGCTGCTTCACTAAACTCTTTATAGAAATCTTTCTCTCCTAAATATTCAGCCCTATATTGGAGTCCATATTTGCTTGGATAATATGCTACAATACCTCCACAATTAACAATAACCCCTTGTACCTTTGTTTCCTTCCATTGACTGCGCCAGAAATTCATATCACATTTAACAGGATCGTTTTCAGTAAGATTGGTTTGTCCCCATCTATAAATTGTTTCATACCATGGTTTACTTATTTTCTCTATCTTTTTCATATATACCCCTTATTAATAAAATTAGAGTTTTTTTATTAGGTGAAATCGATTTTTATTATTCTAATTATATAATATCACTTTTAATTATTTTTTAAAGACAAATCACTAAAAATGTATAGAAATTATATTGGGTCGTACACTATAG
>DATCIH010000072.1:0-4889 GCA_036507955.1 Clostridiaceae bacterium
GGTTACTCTATCAAGTATTTCTTTTCTTGCTTCTGATGTATACCAAGCTTTATTTCCCATACTATATTTCTCCTCTCGTAGAGTCTATACTTTATACTATACTTATATTTTCTCTACGACAACTATCCTAACACATAGGGATACATCTAAAGGTATGTCTTTAGCATTTATATAATCGTAGTTCATCATGCTAGATTATTTTCATAACCCTACATTCACTTAGACTTGAGAACATCAAATAATTTAGTAATAACCCTAAAGGTTATGGACTGTTACTATTTGTTATTATTTTCATCAACTATTTGAAGTTCCTATTTCAGAATATTGATGTAGGTATTATCTGCTAATTGGTTAAAAGTATTCAAATTATCTTATACTTTTATATGGTATTTTCATTAGAAAAAAGAGCATATGAGGGCTTATAAGTGCAATAATCCAAGCGTATATTGGTTTTTTGTAATGAAGATATATTATTGGGAACATAATATAATTAAATATAACAGTATACCAAATGTTCCATCCGTTTTGGTGAGTGAAGTAGCCTAACTTCATCCCAATAATTTCTGCTATAGTATAAATAGCAACATAAAATGAGATATGTTTAATCATTTTAGTTATTTTCTTGGGGAAGTTAGGAATAAACACCATTACTGTACTTGGATATACAGTTATACATATCAATAAATCCAAAAAGGTATGATTTAAAAATTTGGATTCATAGAACCATAGTGGGTGATTATATATTAAAAGAATACAAACAACATTACTCAAAATAAAAAATAATATTGTTGGGTAGTAATTCTTCCAATGTCTCCAATCTCCAAATCTATAACAAATAAATATTGATATTAATGCAAGAAATATATGATACATTTAAGCACCTACCTTAACAGGATAATATTTATTGATAGCAATGAATTACGTACGTCATTAGTAATACCTAAACTTATAAAATACTATACACATTTTTTTATAATTTCATAATTATTGCGAAAATTAAAATTAAGGGAGTGTGGCAAAACTGCTTTTCAATGTAGTTTTGCCACACCCCCTTGCTTCGAATAAAATTTACAGACTACGAAACAATAGATTATTATGAAATTTAAGTTTTAATTATAATTTGATGTTAAGAAGGGAGCCTTTATTTTGCCAATAGTAAACATTTTGAAACTCTTTGATTTTCAAATAATAGTTTCAATTATTATGGTTATATTAGCTTAGGCATGGGGTGATTGGAGAAATTGGCAACTTTATTATTCAACAATATTCTTTTATATAGTAGTGGCTTTCTTATATAGTTTACTTACTTACAACTATCCTTTATGGGAGTATGAGTCTCCATTACTTAAAACTACATTTAGTGATATATTAATATCTTGTGTATTTGTACCTGCAACACTATTAATTTATCTATACCATTTTCCTAGTAGATGTAGATACCGTATATATTTTGTACTCTTTTGGGTGGCTATTTACTCTATCACTGAAGAAGTCTCCTGCTCATTAGGATACTTTTCTTATCACCATGGATGGTCTATTTGGTGGTCTGTACTTTTCAATTGTTTTATGTTCCACTTTTATATTTGCACTTTAGAAAACCAAAATGGAGGATAACCTTAGTAGCCATATGCTGCATTATAGGTTTAATTTATTGGAAAATACCTTTTAGTAGTATGAAGTAATAAAAAGTAGGATTTTAGTTGTCTATGTATTCTGTAATTCATCAAATCTCTTCATTACTTCAGTGATGGTATCTTTGCTGATTTGAGGCAAATCACTGTTTGCAGCTTTCTTAAACTCTATTCCTGCCTCTGAAAATCCTTTTTCTACAGCTGCTCTCATCTGTTGCATCTTGTCTGGATCATCTCCAGCTATAGCTTTTGCCATTGTCATAATACGGTCCGCCACTGCACTCGCAGAATACGCTCCGCCTTCAGATATTGCTTGAGTTGCACCTTCTTGAGTTGTTGCCATTGGTGGGTATGCATTTTCAACTGAGCCAAATATTTTAGTAAGTAAATCTGTAGTTCCTTTTGACATTTTATTATTTCCACTTTCTGCTGATTTTCCAAGTAAGAGATTCTGATTACTTATTGTATCTTGTATGAATTTCTTTATAAACTCTGACTTTAAGTTGTCCTGTTCATCGTTCATAGCTTTTATTTCGTCTGTTGAAAGTTTGGATTTTACAGGCTTATAAGTTAATGTTGGATGTACTAGTGCAATTTGAGGTGGTAATCACGTCATTGCCAGTAATATTAATATTCATAAAGACCACTCCTTTCTAATTATTTTTTCTCTTACTATTTTATCGATTATTTACCAATTTACTTGAGAACTAAACACCGTTTAAAATAGTTATTGACATATATATTTTAAAAGTATATGCTAAAACTAAACAATGTTTAATTATTATTTCTTAACTAAGAAGGAGGGAAATATGGATACTATAACAGAAAATGATTTATCAAGAAAAGAAAAAATAGTAAATGCTACCTTAGAAATAATGAAAAAAGAGGGTATAGATGGCGTTACCATTAGAAAAATTGCCTCCCGGGCAGAGGTGAATGTTGCGTTGATAAATTACCATTTCGGTTCTAAAGAAAACTTAATAAATGAAGCCTTAAAGATTTTAGTAGGTGACCTTAGATACTCCTTTTCAATACTAGAGGATAGTAATTTATCTTCAAGAGAAAAATTGCAGAGTTTCCTGGTGAAATATTTTAGTGTAGCTATACGCTATCCGGATATTATAAGAAATATATTATTGAAAGGAAGTGTTTCCTCCAAATCGCAAATTGAATTTCTTCAGTTTCTAAAAACTTCAGGGCTAGGTAAAATCCAGGATATTCTTAGGGACTTAACTGGGAATAGCAATCCAATAGAGCTTACATCAATAATGTTTCAGATTATTGGCGCAGTGGCATTTCCGTTATTAATTTTTCCTGTTATAAATACTGTGGCACAATTAGATGCCACTTTGGTTGGAAGCTTAGATGATTATATAAGCAAATTATTAGATAACTATTTTGGAAAATATAATAAAATAAATAAGGAGGTTTATTATGGTAATTGAAAATGTAATTCAAGTTTCGAATCTTGAAGTCAAATACGATAAGGTAACTATACTTAACAATCTTAATCTAAATATTAAAAAGGGAGAAATTGTTGGATTTATTGGTCCCTCCGGTTCGGGTAAAACAACCTTGGTAAAAGCACTTATAGGCATGAAAGCTCCTTCCAAAGGAGATATTGAAGTTCTAGGTGAAAAATTACCTTCTCTTGAAGTTGTAGCAAAGGTGGGATATATGGCACAAGCTGATGCGCTATATGATGATCTCACTGGAATAGATAATTTATTATTCTTTGGTGAATTGTATAATCTTAAGGGAAAAGCTGCCAAGGCCCGTGCACAGGAGCTGCTAGAGCTTGTGAATCTAGAAAAGGATGGTAATAAAGCAGTAAAAAATTACTCGGGTGGGATGAAAAGAAGGCTGTCTCTTGCAATATCCTTAATGCACAGTCCTGAACTTCTAATTCTGGATGAGCCCACTGTGGGGATTGACCCTGTGCTTAGAAGAAGCTTTTGGAATGAATTTAGAAGAATAAAAAACAATGGGGGTACTATAATTATAACCACTCATGTTATGGATGAAGCATATAATTGTGACAGATTAGCCTTGATTAGAGACGGGGAAATAATTGCAGATGGAAGCCCTAAGGAAATAATTAAAGCTTCAGGAACCAGCAATATTGAAGAAGCTTTTCTATATTATAGTGATGGAAAGAGGGAGGTTTAATTATGAGGACGATAACTATGACAAAAAGAGTAATAAAGCAAATAATTGGAGACAAACGAACTCTGGCACTCTTACTCTTCGCACCAATTTTTGTATTATTTCTTTTTAGTACAATACTGAACTCTCCAATAGTAAAGCCTAATTTGGAAGCTGTAAACCTGCCACCTGCATTAATAGATTCAATAAAATCAGAAGCTAAAGTTATAGTGACCACTGATACTAAAGATGCCTTAAGCAGATTAAAAAACAGAAAGTTTGATGGACTTTTAACCTTTGAGAATAATACTTTAACAGTCACCGTAGAAGGTTCTGACTCATCCATAAATGGTGCTGTAAAAAAGGCAATATCAGTTGCCTTCAGTGAATATACAAAGAGTACCATTTTCACAAACCCAAAGTTATCTCAAGCGGGTATTAAGATGCTGGAAAATAAATTTGTATTCATAAACGGAGCAGAAACTATGACCGCTTTTGATTCGGTTGCTCCAATGATGATGGGATTCTTTATATTTTTCTTTGTTTTCCTATTAGCAGGAATCTCGTTTCTACGGGAAAGAATAAGTGGAACCCTAGATAGATTATTAGCAACTCCAATAAAAAGATATGAAATTGTATTGGGATACTTCTTAGGTTTTGGCATTTTCGTTATGCTACAAACTATAATAATTCAATTGTTTATGACCTATGTATTAGGGATAACAATAAAGGGAAGCCCATTATTAGTCTTATTAATTAATATAATTCTTGCTGCTGGCTCCTTATCCCTTGGAACCTTACTTTCCGCTTTTGCGAAAAATGAATTTCAATTGATACAGTTTATACCCATTGTAATAGTACCTCAAATATTATTCAGTGGACTATTCTCCTTAAGAGAAGCTCCTTTATGGGTTAATGTTTTGTCTAAATTTTTTCCTTTAACCTATGGCGCAGATGCACTTAAAGAGGTTGCACTAAGAGGAAGCACTTTTTCGGATATAGGAGTGGACCTTCTGGCCCTTACTGGTTACGCATTACTGTTCATCCTATTAAATTCGCTTGCTCTTAAAAAATATAGACGTTTATAAAAAATAAAAATCATTTATGGTATCA
>DATCIH010000073.1:0-5711 GCA_036507955.1 Clostridiaceae bacterium
GAGCGTTTTCTTCATTAGTTATGTCCCCATGTAATATTAATTTCTTTATTGAATTATAATTTACATCCAAGGCATTAGGTTTTAATTTTGCATTCTGTAAAAGTAACATATAATTTTTAACTAATTTAATAGGATAAATAATCCCTAAAATTCTTAACTTATCCATGCCGTCTACAACTATCTTCTCTAAAATACTAAATTGTACAATATAGTCATCCATATTAATAGGTAGATAATGTTGAAGCTCAAATTTAACCAAAGTTTCTAGTTCATCTTCACTTGCATAGGGTACAATTATTTCTCTGTTTATTATAGTAGTACTATTCCCTGTACAATTAGCACTCTTAACTTTAATATTATTATTAATTAAAAATGTTTCGATTTCTTTAGGTAAAACTGTTATATTTTTAAGACTATCCTCATTGGAATTAATAGCAGAGGATTTAAACATAAAAGCGTTTTCAATAATAATTTTATTTCTAGAACACTTTCCAACTATAACTTTAATATTTTGGGTACCTATATCCAAAGAAATTACCTTTTTATTTATAAGAGGTATCCTTGGCTTTAAATCTATAGTTGCTTTTTTCTGTTTTTTAAGTGAGGACAAATCTGAATTTAGTAGTTTTTTTATATCTATTTGGGTTAGTTTTTTTAATTTTTCCATTAGGATCACCTCTTATTTGCTTTAATTATAGTAATTAGTAAGTATAAAACAAGGTAAATTGTTTTATACTTACTAAATAAATCATAAATTTTGTTATTATTGAGTAACGACTGTTACATCTCCAGCATCATTTATACTTATATGATATTTTGTTGCAACCGCTGTTGTCGTTACTGACCCTACCGTTGTTGTTATTTCGCCTTGAGGAGCTTTTATATCTTTAAGTGCAGTCTGCAATGTAGTATCGACTGGGTTAGTAACTACACTTGCGCCTACAGTAACATCAAATGTTTTTGCTCCTCCTGTTATTGATCCATCAGACACAAGCATTAAAACAGTTCTTTGAATTACTGCGCAACTTTGTACATCTGCCTTAGTTTTTGAGTTATCCCTAACTGCAATAAAATTTGGTATAGCGATAGCTGCTATAATTGCCATAATAGCTAAAACTATAATAAGTTCAATTAGTGTAAATGCTTTCGCCTTTTTCTTTTTCATAATTATTTCACTCATTTTTATTCCTCCTAAATTTTTTATTATTTTACGATTGCTATTACAGCATTCGATGAACAATCCATTAATTAACTGTACTATACATACTAAACATAGGTTGAACTATGCCAAGCATCATTACTCCGATTAATACACCCATAATTACAATCATTAAAGGCTCGAGTAGCGAAGTAAAAGTTTGAATTTGTGCCTCTAGTTCCTCATCATAAAAATCTGCAGTTTTGCTAAGTATATCATCAAGCGACCCAGACTCCTCACCAATACTAATCATAGATATGAGCATTGGTGGAAATGATTTAGTTTCCTTTATACAATCTGCAAGTCCCTTACCCTTAACAACTTCATCCCTTGCTTTTAATAGTCTACTTTGCACTATTCTATTCCCTACCACCTCGGATACAATTGTTAATCCCTCAACTAGTGATACTCCACTAAAGAGTACCGTAGACAGTGTTCTTGTAAATCTAGATACAATTATTTTTTCATTAAGACCTTTTAAAATTGGAAGTTTAAGCCTTAATTTATGGGATAACAATATACCACCTTCACTTCTTAGAAAAAATCTAATTCCAAAAATAGCTATAGCAACTATAAGTATAATTAAGCCAAAATTTCCTGTTAATCCTGCGCTCATTGCTAGCATTATTTTAGTGGATGTTGGTAGTGTTACTCCACTACTTGCAAACATAGTAACAAATATAGGCATTACAAATGTCAATATTATTACACCTGCAATCACAGCAATTGTTGCAATTATTGCTGGGTATATCATAGCTCCAGTAATCTTATGATTAATCTTATTCTCTTTTTCATAATGACTACACATTCTTAACATAATTGTATCAAGATTACCTGTAACTTCTCCTGATGCTACCATACTAACTAAGAGATCCGGAAAAATATTCTGTTGCGCCCTCATAGCTTCTGAGAGTGTTGCACCTTTTCTTACCTCATCATGAACTTTACTTAAGGCTTCCCTAAGTTTTTTACTTGATATTTGCTCAGACAATACTTCCAAACAAGTGTTTATTGGCGCACCTGCATCAAGCATAGTGTAAAATTGCCTGCAAAATATTGATATATCCTTAATCTTTACTTTTTCAAGGAAACTCAAATCGACATGTATACCTTCTTTTACCTCTTCAACTAGAAGAGGATAGTAATTATTAAGACTAATCATCTCCATTACTCCAGCCTTACTTTTAGCCTCATAAGTACCTTCCAGTCTTTCCCCATTTTCGTTCATTGCCTTATATTTATAATTAGGCATATATATTTACCACCCTCTTTCGAATTTTTCATATTAAAGATATGCAATTTTTACAAGTTCTTCAACAGTAGTTACTCCCTTAAGTACTAATTCCTTGCACGCTTGTCCAAGAGTTTTCATGCCATTTTTCATTGAAATCTCCTTTAATATATCACTGTTATTTGAGCTAATTATTGCATCTTTATGTTCCCTTGTTATTTCCATGATTTCATAAACACCCGTTCTTCCCATGTAACCTGTCTCTTTACAAAACCCACAACCACTGCCTTTATATAAAACAAGTTCTTCCTCATTTGTTATCCCTAAAATTCTTTTTTCATAGTCTGAAGCTTGATAACTTTTTTTGCACTCAGGGCAGACCTTTTTCACAAGTCTCTGTGCAACTATTCCACAAATAGAAGTAGCTGCAAGATATGGTTCTATTCCCATATCTGTAAGCCTCAATATAGAAGAAGGTGCATCGTTAGTATGCAAAGTACTGAGCACTAGATGTCCCGTAATAGCAGCCCTTACAGCAATTTCTGCCGTTTCTGCATCTCTTATTTCTCCTATCATAATTATGTCTGGATCTTGCCTTAATATAGATCTAAGTCCACTAGAAAACGTAAGCCCTGCTTTTGTATTAACATTAACTTGACTTATACCATCTATCATATATTCCACAGGATCTTCAACAGTTATAATATTTTTATCATCGCTATTAAGTTCACTGAGAATAGTATAAAGAGTAGTAGACTTACCACTGCCCGTAGGCCCTGTAATCAACATAATACCATGAGGACTTCCAATAATGTTTTTTAACTGTTTAAGCTCATATTCATTCATTTCAAGTCTTTCAATACCAATTCTATGATTAGCCCTATTGAGCACCCTCATTACTATTTTTTCGCCATATACTGTAGGAAGAATGGAAACTCTTACATCTACTGTCTTATCGTCAATTGTCATAATTATTCTTCCATCTTGAGGTATTCTTTTTTCTGCGATATTTAAGTTAGCAAGTATTTTAATTCTAGCAGCCAAAGCACTTAATGTGTCCACTCCAAGAGTTGATATTTGCTGAAGTTGACCATCTATTCTAAATCTTATTCTTATATCTTTTGCAAAAGGTTCTATGTGTATATCGCTAGCCCTTGCTTCAATAGCATTTTTAATTAAATAATCCACCATTTTAACTACTGGTGCATTTTTCACATCATCTATTGACGGGAGCTCTTGCTTACCTTCTGCTTTATTATCCTTTGCTTTTTCCTTAGATAATTCTGCGGCTGCTTTTGACACTTGTTCATCAGAATAACACCTATCAATAGCCTTCTTTATTTCATCTTTTAAAGCTACATAGGTTTCGACTTCAAAACCTGAAGCTATGGAAACATCATCTATTGCATAAATATTAAGAGGATCCCACATTGCAATTTTTATTCTATTTTCATTGAAACCAAAAGGTATTAAATCATGCTTCACGCAAACATTTTGAGGTACTGATCTAATTGCCATTCTATCTATACTAATGGATTCTAATTTGATTCTAGTTATTCCTGTTTGTGCCTCAATAACACTTATTATATCTTCAGCAGTTACAATTCCCCCATCAACTAAAAGTTCACCTAGCTTTTTTCCTAAAGTTCTCTGTCTATTCAAAGCATCCTGTAGTTGCCTTACTGTAAGTTTACCAGACTGTACTAATAAATCTCCAAGTCGCCTTTTTATTTTATTATTCATATAAAACCACCCCTGCGAGATTTCACGGTACTATTTTATTCTTTGCAATTTTCTTTATTTGAGCAAGAATATCTCCTAATCTCTGTTTATTTTGAAGGCCCATATTTCTCACTCCTAACTGTGTTTTCACTATTACTAATCTTCCACTAATATCCTTATTATAATTATATATTATATATTAACCCTATGCAATAACCTTGCGATATATTGTGAACTTTTTTTAAAGATAACTATAATCCAATTTTGGAGATGCTTACTAAGTGAGGTGGTTACAGGTTTATAACCATAAACCCGCTAAATATAATATATTCAAACTGTAAATGTTTAAAATTATTTTTGATACAATTCTTGCAATTAGAATGAAATCCAATTGATTTGAATTGATATACGATTCTAATTAAATTAATGATACAAATTAAAAATAAAATCTTGTAATTCGGTCTGAAAAGCTAGTAAATATATCCAATTGAAAATTAAGTAAGATCACGTAATTTCATCTGTAATTCTTCATAACTAATTACTCCAAGTTCATACTGTTTGTTAACATTCCTTATAGCTTTGAAATTATCTATTTTTTTGGAATATTGATTGATTTTAAAATAATATTCATCCTCTGATATAACATCCAAAGCTTTTGCTTTATCGAGGGCATCCTTTTGATGTTTAAATTCATTCTCGAATTTTTCTTTTTCCTGTAATATTACTTGATCTTTTAATTTTTTTTCTAATATAATTAATCCAGCCTCGATTTCACTTTTCTTTTTAAGTTTAGGTTCCATAAGTTTAAGTATATCTTTAATGTCAATCACTGGAATTTCATTGGTTTTTGAGTTATATTCAAAATATTTCTCTCCTATTTGTTTGTAGGCAACATCTAGTTCACCACTAATTTCAGTAAGTTCTATCTTCATATCCCTTATTTTTGTAGTATCTTGAGATGAGATAACCGCAGTGTTAAAAGCATTTGTTGCAGCCTTGCTTATAGATTCTATTGTTAGATTTATTAAATCCTCTAAAAATCCCAGCTTAATCCCTCCTATATTATCTATTCATAATCAATATAGTTAAAAAGAAGAATTTTGTGCAAATAAGATAAATTATACCACTTTTCATATCCATATTTTTATATTTTAGGAATACTTTCCACATTAATTGTTCAGAATAAAAAAAGTACCCTTAGAAAAGAACACAAGGAGGAATTTATGAAAGTTGGTATTCCAAAAGGCTTATTATATTATAAATACTACCCTTTTATAGAAGGATTTTTGATTGAACTAGGTGCAGAAATAATTACATCTACAGATACAAATAAGAAGATTCTAAATGAGGGAATTAAATACTGCGTGGACGAGGCATGTCTCCCTATAAAGATATTTCATGGACATATATTAGACATAAAAGACAAATGTGATTTATTAATAATACCAAGATTCATGAGGGTACGTGCACGGGAGTTTATATGCCCAAAGTTTTGTGGGCTTCCAGAAATGATATTATGTAGCATTCCCAATATGCCAAAGGTAATGACAGAACCAATAT
>DATCIH010000074.1:0-53797 GCA_036507955.1 Clostridiaceae bacterium
CTGCCAAGTCCATACTATATACTGCTAAAGTGATGTTTAATACTGTTATTATTGAATATCATTATAATACGTGATATACTATTAATTAAACAGGAAGGAGCATATATCGAATTATGGATAATGATATTTTAAATCTTGAGCAAGCTATTGAGCTTTTAGGAGTCAGTGAGAAAACCTTAATTAAATTATTACGAGAGGTACATATTCCTGCCAGAAAAATCGGGAGAGAGTGGAGATTTAGCAAAGAAGCTCTTATTAACTGGCTTGCGACTGGAGATTCCTTTGATTATATCAATCCAAATGAACTGTACATGATTTCAAGCGATATAAGAGGAGATTCCATAGCTATCTTTAACAATATTGAGGAAGCATTGTCTACAGTTAAAGAGTGCGGCAATAATATAAAGTCTATTCTTCAAGAAATAGATAGGGATATTATAATCCCTGATAATGCTACGCTGCGCATCAGCTATAAGCAGCAGAGGGAGATTGAAAAGCTGGAGTTCAAGATTTTTTGGGATTTACGAGATGATTCAAAACTAGAAGCTAATCAGAAGTCAACACTTTCTGATTAAATGTAAGGAGGAACAATACATGAAAAAGATTTCAAGTGGGATGCGTATGATTCTTATGATTGGCTGCTGTGGAGCCCTTGCTATCTTTAGCTCCACTATATCAAAATCACCTATTTTGCCTATATTCGCCAAAACCCTAGGGGCAAATGGAACTCAGATTGGTTGGATTGCATCAGCTTCCACTATACCTGGAATTTTAGTTAGCTATCTGGCTGGGGATTTGGCGGACCGCTTTGGATACAAGAAAATTCTTGTGGGCTCCTTACTAATTTTTGCTACAGCACCTTTTTTATATCTGTTAGTACAAAATCCTTTAGGACTGGGTAGTGTTCGTTTCTATCACGGTTTTGCAACAGCAGCCTTTGGACCTGTGGCTATGGCTACCATTGCTGCCTTTAGTGGAGGCAGAAATACTGGACAGAATTTGTCTCTTTACTCATCAGCAACCATGATTGGACGAGCATTGGCCCCAACTATAGGGGGTACAGCGTACCAAGTTGGAGGATATAGCAGCGTTTATCTGATTGCTGGTATTGCTGGTATATTGGCTCTTGTATTGGCAGTTTGGTTCTTTCATAAACCTGGAGAATCAGAAGATATAGCAGCTACTCAAATTAAAAGAGATGAGGCTAACAATATTCCTTTTTTCCAAAAGCTATGGGTGGTGTTAAGATATCGTCCCCTGTTACTTGTGGGATTGCTTGAAGCTTGTGCATATTTTGCTTATGGTGCCTTTGAAATGATATTTCCACTTTATGCAAAACAACTCGGCATGACCACCGGAGAAATTGGTGTTCTTCTCGGCATACAATTGGTTGGAATGGTATTATTTAAGCCCATATTTGGTAGGGCATCAGATCGGCTTGGGCGGTTGCCAATGATGGTTATAGGGCTGTTGGCCTGTGCTTTTTCCTTTTTCCTTCTAGCTATTTTGAAGTCCACATTTGCCATTATTCCATTGATTCTTATATATGGACTGGGTTTTGCCCTAATAACTGCAAGCACTAGTGCATTAGCAGCGGATGTTGCACGAAAAGGACAATTAGGCGCATCCCTAGGTGTATTGAGCACTCTTATGGATGTGGGTCAGACCTTTGGCCCTCCAGCTATTGGTGCAATTAGTGACGCATATAGCTACGCTACTGGCATAGGGGCATTGGGAATAGTCTTGCTACTTGCGGCAATAGGATGCATTATCGCCATGATAAAACAAAATCGAATACTCCCCTCAACAGAAATTAAAATTGAATAGAATGAAAAAAAACTTCCATTATGGAAGTTTTTTTTATCTTTAAAAGTGAAAAGTAAAAGTAAACAATGCAACAACTTTGAAAAATGCAAATACCTAAGACAAATTAATCAATTCCCCAATATGCTATAATTAATGAAAAACCAAATTGGAGATATTTTTATGAATAAAATATTAGTAGTAGAAGATGATAGTGTACTTTCCTACAGTATTGAATATACCCTGAAAAATGATGGCTTTGAGGTAATAAGCGCAGCTAATCTTGCACAAGCTAAAAAAGCATACATTGCAAATATGTTTGATTTAATATTACTCGATATTAAGCTACCAGATGGAACTGGTTATGAGTTCTGCACAGAAATAAGAAAATTATCAAGGATACCTATAATATTTTTAACCGCTTGTGATGAGGAAACAAATATTGTCACGGGGTTAGATATGGGAGCGGATGATTATATAACTAAACCGTTTAGGATAAAGGAGCTTATATCTAGGATAGGAGCAGTTTTAAGAAGAAATATTACATTAGCAAAGGCTGGAGATATTTTATATTCAGGAGAACTTAGCTTACACGTACTTCAGGGTAAAGTAAGGAAAAATGATACAGAACTGGTAATAACAGCTCTAGAGTACAGACTTCTTTTAGCCTTTATGAAAAACCCTAAACAGGTTCTAAGTAGAAATGGCATTCTTCAAGAACTATGGGATATTGAAGGAGCTTTCATCGATGATAATTCTCTCTCCGTGTATATACGTAGACTTAGAGAGAAAATAGAAGAGGATCCAGGCCATCCAATTTATATTTTGACTAATAGGGGTATGGGGTACAGTTGGAATTGTGAGGTAAGGAGGGGCTAATTTGGGCGCATATTTAAGAAATCCTGAAATTAAATCAATAATAATCAAGTTGTTATTCATACATGTTATTTTCTCTGCAATTTTTATATTATTTATAGGTTCGGAAGTTTCTAATATAAATAAAAAAATAGTCGACCAAAATACTGCTATTATTGGACAAATATTATACAAATACCCAGAGCTAGAAGCGGATATAATTAAAACTGTTACTAATACTCCAACGAGAGAGGAAATAAGTAAAGGCAGGGAAGTACTTGAGTCTTATGGATATAATAAAAATATATCTGTAGAAACACAGCCCATGCTAAGAGAAATAGTTCCTAATTTTAAGACTAAGTTGCTACTTTTGGCATTAGCTTATTTAATACCTTTGATGCTTTTGATATTTTTAGAGTATAGGAAAATATTCTCTAAAGTAAAAGCTCTATCAATAGCTTCTGAAGCTGTGGTGGAAGGTAACTTTAACGTTATCCACAATGAAGATGAAGAAGGTGATTTCGCAATTCTTAGCTACAATTTTAATAACATGGCAAATCGCTTGAAGCTAAGTTTAGTAAATTTAAGCGAAGATAAAATATTCTTAAAAAATATAATTTCAGATATTTCCCATCAACTTAAGACGCCTTTAACCTCCCTATCTGCAATAAATGATTTATTACTCGAAGATAAAACTATTCAACCTGAAATCCAAAAGGATTTTCTTGAAAAAAGCAGATCTCAATTAAACAGAATGGAATGGCTAATAATTAATTTGCTGAAGATGGCTAGGCTTGAATCGGGTGCTATAAATTTTAAAATGAAAAAGTTCCTTGTAAGTGATTCTATTGAAAGAGCACTTGATCCTCTCATACTTAAAGCGGAAGAAAAGCATATTAAGATATTAATTCATCAGTGTAAAGAAGAAGTATACCTTTATGGAGATGAGGAGTGGATAGCTGAAGCTTTGAGTAATATTATAAAAAATAGTATTGAACATACAAACCAAGGTGGAGAAATACATATCGAAGCATCAGAGACCACTTTACTTAGTAGCATAACCATTCGAGATGATGGCGAAGGTATTGATAGAGTAGAACTGCCACATATTTTCGAAAGATTTTATAAGGGAATAAATACAGTAAAAACTGAAAGCGTTGGAATTGGCTTAGCACTTTCTAAACTAATTATAGAAGGACAGAACGGGTATATTTCAGTTATTAGCGAAAAAGCTATAGGTACCAGATTTAGTATTACCTTCATAAAAGGTGTTTTGTAAGGTGTAAGCTTACTAAATAGTAAGCTAAAAAGTAATCTCTCAGTAAGCTTTAACAACTATTCTAGATATAAGAGATTATTATATTGGAGGTATTAGAGTGGAAATTTTAAGAACGATAGATTTGTGTAAAAATTATGGTGCTAATGATGCAAAGGTGGAAGCATTAAAAAATGTAAATATTTCTATAAATCAGGGGGAATTTGTAGCTGTTGTTGGAGCAAGTGGATCGGGTAAAAGTACCTTGCTTCACATGTTAGGTGGAGTAGACAAACCTACCTCAGGAAAGGTAATTATTGATGGACAGGATATATATACCTTAAAGGAAAAAAATCTGGCTATCTTCAGACGTAGAAAGGTTGGCTTTGTATTTCAATTTTACAACTTAATTCCTGTGTTAACAGCAGAAGAAAACATTAATCTTCCTGTACTTCTTGATAACAAAAAGGTTGACGAAACCCACTTAGAGGAAGTAATAAATATGCTAGGACTTGGGGATAGAAGAAACCATCTACCTTCAGAGCTTTCAGGCGGGCAGCAGCAGAGAGTATCCATTGGCAGGGCAATAATCTATAAGCCAACTATAATTCTGGCAGATGAACCAACCGGCAACCTAGATAGTAAAAACAGTAAGGAAATCATAGAGCTACTTAAACTTTCAGTAAAAAAGTACCATCAGACTTTAATTGTAATAACTCATGATCTAAACATAGCTGCTCAGGCAGACAGAATAATAAGTATAGAAGATGGGTTGATCGTCAAAGATGAGGTGATGAGAGGATGAAAAATTATGAGGAAATCACCTATAAATATTTAAAACAACAAAAGAAGAGAACCATACTTACGATTCTAGGTATAGTACTTTC
Organism: Clostridiaceae bacterium; assembly: GCA_036507955.1. Classification (GTDB taxonomy): domain Bacteria; phylum Bacillota; class Clostridia; order Clostridiales; family Clostridiaceae; genus DATCIH01. The sequence continues at coordinate 4,801 of DATCIH010000074.1, forward strand.
CGTTGCATTAATTACCTCAATAGGAACCATGGCTATGAGTCTTAGAGATAAATTGATTAGACAAGCTATAGAAAATAATGGTGATTATCATGCTTCTTTTTCTGATGTATCCTTAATCAATGCCAATAAAATAAAAAGCAATGTAGAAGTGAAAAGTTCTGGAATAACAGAAAAAGAAGGAAATGGGGTAATTAGTGATATAAGTCTTGAGGATAGAAATCTGGATCCTAGTGCACCCACTCATAGATATTTAGATATAAAGGGCTACGATGAAAATGCCTTTAAGATGTTAAATGTGAAGTTAAAACAGGGGAGACTTCCTCAAAATTCCAGTGAGATAGCAGTAGACTATTGGTCTTTAAAATATTTTTCTAGTAACCCTAAAATAGGAGATTCTATAAAATTAAATATAGGCAAAAGGGAAGACAGCAGCACAAAAATAGAAATGGAAGATAACAATTGGAGCAGTGATGAGACCTTTGTAAAAACTGGGGAGAAAGAATATACAATCGTTGGCCTTCTAAACCCTAATTATTTCATAAGCTCAGCATATTTTGCAAATGGAATAACCTACCTTGACAACAAAACAGCAAATGGAGTAAATAACTATAATGTATACGTGAAAATGAATTCTATGGACAATATTCAAAGTAAAGCTAAAAAAATAGCAACAAATATAAATACGAAACCAAAAATTGAGTATAATGATAGCTTATTAAGATTATATGCTAAAGGTACGCAGCAAAAGGTAAACGCAAGTTATGTATTGATAATAACCTTTGTGATTGGTTTAATTATTATATCCACTGTGGCAGTAATCTACAATGCTTTTAATATCTCTGTTTTGGAAAGAATCTCTCAGTTTGGAGTACTTAGGTGTGTTGGGGGAACTCCAAATCAAATAAGAAAAATAGTATTAAAGGAGGCAGGAATATTAAGCTTAATTGGGATTCCTTTGGGTCTATTTCTTGGGGTAATAGCAATGAAGCTTGTTTTATTCATAGTTGGTTTCTTAAACTTTTCCTTGCTGGCGGATACTAAAATAGTTATTTCCCCGGCTATACTTTTACTTAGCAGCTTCCTTGGCTTATTTACCATATATCTTTCAGCAATTGGGCCTGCAAGGCAAGCAGCTAAAGTCTCGCCCCTTGAGGCGGTTAGAAATTCAGGAAGTGTTAGGGTAGAAAGAGTTAAAAAGGTAAAGAAGTCTCGATTAGCAAAATTTGTTTTTGGAATTGAAGGACAGTTTGCAAATAGAAATTTACGAAGAAATAAAAAAAGATTTAGAATAACAATTTTTTCTATGATAATTAGCATAGTTTTGTTTATTGTATTTGGAAGTCTTATGGACTATGCTTTTAAAATAGGTGTAGCACAAAGCAAATCTACTATTAATTACAGTATATACAGTAGTGGCTCAGGAATTGATGATGATACTTTATATACAGAGGTTAGTAATATACCTGCTGTAGAAAAAGCTTATAGATATTATAATTATGGCTTTTCAATATTAGCTTCAAAGGATAAGGTCAATCCAAAATATTTGAAACTAAGCGGTAAAACTTTTACGTCTAAAGGTGAGTTAAGTCTAATTGATAACAATAGTTTTATTTCTTATGGGGATGAAGGCCTTTCGGACCTTAAGAAAAACTTAATAGCAGGTTCAATTGACCTTGAGGCTATAAACAAGGAAGATGGAGTCATATTGATGCAAACTGCAAATCTAGTAACTAAAGATAAAAATCATGCAATAGTTGACATCACTAAATATAAAGTAGGAGATGAAATAGAGGCTTCACTTTATAATGGTGAAGAAGAATCCAGCAAGAAACTGAAGGTTATGGCAATAATAAGTAAAGGCATTTTAGGGGAGGAATATAATCAAAATGGAGGAGTCATATTAATAACCTCCAAGGGGGTATTTCAAAAAGTCTCAGGAATGAAGAATTATTCATCCCTTTTTATAATAGCGAAACCAAATGTGCCCCATACAGAAATCACAAATTATTTAACTAAACTAAAAGAAGATAAGCCTAATGTTTTTTATACGGATTATGATGCTCAGGCAAAGCAAAATAGAAATGATAGTATAACTATAAGTATATTTTTATATGGCTTTATAGGGATAATAATACTAATCGGATGCTTAAATATAGCAAATACCATTAGCACTAATTTGATTCTCAGGACAAAGGAATTTGCAGTCCTTAAGGCAGTAGGAATGACACAAGCCGCCATTAAGAAAATGATACTTCTAGAGGGGGTCCTCTATGGACTATTAGCAGCAATTTATGGTGGAATTCTTGGTACCTTAATTTATTACGGTATGTTTAAAGCAATGGGGGGTATACAAGAAGTAGAGTGGGTTATACCTTGGAAAAACATATTGATATCAGTTATTGGAGCTATAGCTGCAGCCCTTATATCTAGCCTACTACCTATGAGAAAAATCAATTCTGGAATAATAGTTGAAGATCTGCGTGGAGAAAACTAAGGTTGTAAATAAAGTTCTAAAAAAAATATTTACATAAAAACTCCAATAATTTTTTAATTGGAGTTTTTTATGTGATGAAGTTTGAGGTATAATAGCATATGAGGATGAAACAAAATTCAACGTAAGAGGGCTTTTATGGATACATTTAATTTGATGGAAATTAGAGCTAGTTATGACTTATGGTGGGAGGGGAAAAATGAGGAACCAATTTTTTGTTTAGCTTACCCTATAAAAGGCGGGGACTTCAGTAGCACAGTAAAGGATTGGATGTCTCCTCAAAATACTAAAGAATGGTGTTTTTGGAAACAAGAGTTGATTTTTGGACAGGCACTTGAGTTGACTATAAAGACTGGCGATTTTAAATATATTGAGGAAGCTTTGGATTTATTAGAGAAATATTTTGAAGTAACTGGTTATGCAGGTGAAGGTTATCCCTTCTTATTGCCAGGTTTTGGTCCAGGTGTACTTTCTGCATTTATAACTAATTATTCAAAGTTTAAAAGTCCTTCAATATGGTTTGAAATGGAAAAGCCAATGGAATGGGAAGATTTAATGAAGGTGGATGAGAATACCAGGGCACCTTTTGCAGATACAGCTATGGAAGCTTTAAAAAGATTATCAGCAAGACTTAAGGGGAAGTGTGTCATAGCAATACCGGATTTATGTGGACCACTTGACATTCTTTCATCTATACGTGGAGTTAACAATCTCCTAATGGATACTATGGATTATGAGGAGGAGATGCCAGAAGTAATAAATACGATTGAGAAACTTTGGAGAAAATACTTCAACGAAATGTCTGAAATTATTGATCCAAATAACTGTGGAAGCTATACCAATGTTTTTAGATATCTGTCTAGCAAACCACTACATACTTCTATATGTGATTTTTCTGCAATGATTTCTCCAAGAATGTTTGAGGAATTTGCTCTTCCCACCTTGAAAAATGATTCTAAACAATTTAAAGGACGACTTGTCTACCATCTGGATGGGACTGGACAGCTTCCACACATTGATATGTTATGTTCTATTCAAGGCTTACATGCTATTCAGTGGGTTCCAGGAGCGGGTAATGAAGATTCACTTAGCGAAAAGCACTATCCCCTATATAAGAAAATTATTGAAAGTGGTAAAAAGATTTGCTTGAGTGATGATTTCAATGATGGGGACAGAGTAAAAAGACTGTTTAAAGCATTTCCAAAGAAAGAATTTCTTATCCATGCAATAGTGAAAGATGAGAAGCAGGCAAGAGAGCTGATGAAGCTTAAATAATTAATAGAAAGGACGTATAAAAATGGAATTTAGAGATTTTGGGAAAACTGGTTTAAAAACCTCCATTCTTGGGTTTGGTGGATTTCATCTTGTGGAAATTCCAGTAAAAGAGGCAGGATATTTGCTTAATAGTTACCTAGACGCGGGTGGAAACTATATTGAAACTGCCGCTTCCTATGGGAAAGGGGAATCTGAGAGAAAAATTGGCAACTCAATTATGAATAGGCGAAATGAATTCATTTTAGTTTCAAAAACAGGAGAACGCAAAAAGGAAGCGTCCGCCGCCCAAATTGACTTATCCCTTAAAAACTTAAAAACCGACCATTTAGATTGCATATTGATGCATGGTGTTTCCTCTATGGAGGATTTGGATACCATATTATCAGAAGGAGGAGCACTTCAGGCTGCCCTTGAAGCAAAAAAAGCAGGTAAGGTACGCTTTATAGGGATCTCTATGCACGGCTGGCCTGGCACTCTTATAGAAGCTTTAAATAGATATAAATTTGATGCGGTAATGTCTACCATAAACTATTATGATAGATTTAATTTCCCAGAGATAGAGGGGAAGCTTCTTCCCCTTGCACAGGAAAAGGGGGCGGCTGTGATACTTATGAAGCCCATCGCTGATGGTTTTCTTTACAAAGGCGCAGAGCAGGCCTTTCATTATGCTTTTAGCCAGAAGGTTTCAGTGGTAGTAACCGGCATGAACAACAGACGTATGCTAGAAACTGATTTGAAGTATGCCCAGAACTTTGTACCTATGACAGAGGGAGAAAAGGAGCAGTTATTTAAAAATGCTTCTGAGCTTGGGAATTATGTTTGCAGACAATGTGGCAAGTGCAGTTGCCCTCAAGGTATCAATATACCTGAGGTTTTTGCTTGTGAAGGTTATTTTGATAGGCAAATGTCAAGAGGAGAGGTACAAGATACTGCAGAATATGCCTTAATGGAGAGGTTAAGATTTTGGTTTGGTCAAAAGGAACTTGGGCGAGCTCGCTACGAAAAACTTCGGGTAAAAGCTGATGTTTGTAATCAATGTGGGGAGTGCCTAAAACAGTGTCCTTATAATATTGATATTCCAAACAAAATGCATATCTGTGACTATAAATTGGCAGGTAGAAATATCTATTGATGAAGGAAAAGTTCATATTAAAAAAGCAGGAATTAGTTCCTGCTTTTTTAATGTGTATTATTATATAACTGTAAAATATCCTGGATTTAAGATTAACGGAACAACTATATGTTGTATTTACTTTCCGCCAGCTATATCTTTCTTAAGTACAACATAGCTTGGAGGTTGTCTTAAGTAAGAATAATCTCCACTTTTAAACTCTAAAAACATATATTTTGAGCCATTAATTTCTCTTATATTATATTTACTTGCAGTATGGTCACCCAGATGTGATACAACGCCTTTTGACCATAACAGCCAAGGAGTTGGAATTGTTGTATCAGTATTAGTTTCATTATTGTATAATTCTCTCATATTTCCATTCTCAAAAAATATAATTTCTTTTAATAATAACTCACCCTTCCATATTTGTTTATTGGGCTTGAACTTTTCAGGAGAGCTGACGAAATCAACAGATGTCCATCTTCCTAAAACATCAGAATCAGTAGCAAACCCTAAACTAATCGTATCAACTTTTCTATTTACCTCTAATAGAGTTACAGGTACTGTAATAACTGTTGCTATAAAGATGAGAGTAATAAAGGTTACTATGAAAAGCTTTTTATATAAGGGGTTTTCATTATCTACAATATCATACTTTGGTAACTTAACCCTTGAATATATCCTAAGCGACAAGGAAAGTATTATATTATAAAAAATTTCTAATACAATAATAATGCAAATTTTATTAAATTCATTAAAATACCATCTAAAAATGATAAAAAAGAACCCGCATATTATAATTGATAATAGAAATACCCAATTTCCCAAAGTCTTAAATTGCTTTTTTAAGGAAGCCTTTCTACGACATATAGGTATTGCTAAAAAAATTGCAATAGTGAAAGAAAATATAGAAATAGTTCCTATAAAAGCAAAGAACATAAATATTTTGGCTCTAAATATACCTAACATTATTCCTATTAAAAGTATTATTACAGCTACGATCAATGTTTTTTCAGTAATATTTCTTTTAATTCTTCTCATAAGCTTAATAGGAAGCTTTTCTACTTCATCAAATTTTACATCTTTATTATGAGTTATAATTTCTTCCTGAAGTTTATTAAGAGTTAACTTGCAATCATCACAATTTTTAATATGCGTCTCTATAAGATTATTAGTTTGCTCACTTGTAAGCTTTTCAATATATAAGGGTATCAAATCTTTTATTACATCACAATCCATTATAAAACCTCCTCTTCACTACTTATTAATAAATCTTTTAATTGTAACTTTGCTCTATAGAAATTAGTTCTTGCCCAACCTTCACTATGCTTGAACATAGCTCCAATTTCTCTAAAACTAAGTTTCTGAAATGCTCGTAAAAATATTATCTCTCTATACTGCTCTTTTAGTTTGTATATAGCTTTAATTAAGTTTAAACTTTTATCTTTTCTTTCAAAAATTATATCTGGTGTACTTAATAAAGTTAAACCATTATTTTCGTTCATGGAGGTTGTCTGTTCTTTTCGTATCTTTGATAGATGCTTCAAATAAACATTCTTGCCGATTTGGTATAACCATGTTGACACTTTTGAATCACCTTTAAATCTAAAAATAGACTTGAAAGCTTGATAGAAAGTTTCTTGAAGTAGGTCCTCAGCTAAATATTTATCGCCACTTATGTAAAGTAAATATTTATATAATTGCTTTGAATATAAACTATAAAGTTGTTCAAAATCTTTCACTCCACTACCTCCATTCTATCTATTAGTCTCAAAAAACACGTTTTCGTTATAATATTCTAACAAAAAACATTATAATTTTAAGGGAAGCCAGTTGGCTTCCCTTAAAATTAGTTTCCTAGCCTATTTATTCTTATAATAAAATATAGCTAGTTGCGTTCTATCCCGTAATTTCAGCTTTTCTAGAATAATGCTTATAGAATTTCTAACGGTACCCTCCCCTAAATGAAGGGAGTTCGCTATTTCCTTATTACTCAGCCCTTCTGCCACAACGGTGATTATCTCCAGTTCCTTTTCACTGATGCCAAAGGAGGAAAAATCAACTTTATTGTTACTATTAATAAGGGATGGAATTTTTGAAACAATATCCTCGCCAAAAACACTTTGTCCAATATATACAGCCTTTAAGGAGGGAACAATACTTTCAAAATTCTGCTTTATTATATATCCTTTAGCTCCAATTTTCAGAGCTTTGATTATATACTCATTATCTGAAAAGGTAGTTAAAAATAGTATTTTTGCGTTTTTGTCTTTTTTTAATATGGTATCTCCAGCTTCTAGACCTGTCATAGTATCCATTCTTATATCCATTAATAATATATCAGGCTTTAAGCTGTTATATAAGTCAATGGCCTCAAGGCCATTGAGACCTGTACCTACCACAGAAATATCTAAATCAGCTTCTAATATGGTTTTAAGGGATACACATACTAATTTATCATCATCAACAACTAATACCCTCATAGCTTTTTACCAATCCTTTCTAAATAGTTAGCTTTTGGGAATTGAAATAAATATCCTAAACCCTTTGTCCCAGCTTATATTAACATTACCTCCAGCCCCAGTTACTCTGTCTTTAATGTTCTTTATTCCTATGCCATTTTCACTATTGTAACTGCTTTTCGTTCCATTATCATGTATGACTAATTGATAAAGCGCCGGATGTTCACGAATTATTATAGAAACCCTTGTAGCATTAGAATGATTTATAATATTTGATAAAGCTTCTTTTGTAACAGCGATAAAGCAGTACTTTAGATTCTTTTCTAAATTTGCTTCCACATCATAATCAAATTTAACAGGGCAGAATTTAAAATTATTAATTAAAGTCTGAAGTTCAATATGTAGATCTATAGATTCCTCATGTAAATCATGCACGCTGCTCCTTATGCTGTCCATAGCTTCCGAAAGGGTATATTTTATTGAAGTTAAACTTTCTTTTGTATCTTTTTCTTTGTTTAAGGCAAGTAAAGCCCCAATTTGAAGGATCGATCTAGTTAGCATGTGCCCTACATTATCGTGGATATCTCTCGCTATTCTGTTTCGTTCCTTTAAGGTGGCAAGATTGATTTCATAATCCTGTTTTCCCATAAGCTCTTTATTCTTATTTTCCAACTTCAAGGATATTTCTTTAGTATTATCCCTAAACTTAAAAAACTCTTCTTTTACCTTTTCTAGGGAAATAGTCCGATATTTTAATAAATATGCAATTAGGATGAACACTGGTATTGAAACCCTTGAAAAGGAAAGCATTTCATTAATATTAGCTATAAAGGGGAGAATTCCCACTAACCATATCCATTTATTTTTTAATAATAAAATATCATAGCATATAAGGGGAAGGAAAAATAAAAAAGTGGGCTCAAGAAAGCAAATAATCGAATATATAACGAATATGACTATTATAAGGCTATCGTTTTCCAAGTAACTTAAAGTGGCACTAAAGGTGATAGCTACTAAAATTGGTATGATCATGTATAGGTTATATACATTAGGGATGTATAGAGTGAAACAAAATATAATAATGATCAGTTTATCAATTAACTTATTCATATAATCTACCAAACCTTTGTTTTTTAGAGAAGGCTACCAGGAACTATTCCTTATAGACTTCACATATAAACTCTAACACATAATTTCCCAGCACTCAAGTTGGATTATTACATTTGTCATATTAATTGGGATTCTAATCACTTACAAAAGCTATATAGAAGTAATAAAATAAAGATATTAAATAAACTTTGTTAATTAATAATCGGAGGGATCAATATGGTAATCAAAGTGAAAAACCTAGTAAAAAGATATGGTGATCTAATAGCACTAGATCACTTTAATATGGAAGTAAAGGAAGGAGAGATTTTAGGGCTACTCGGGCCCAATGGCTCAGGAAAAACAACAGCAATAAATTGTATTTTATCTCTTCTCAAATATGACAAAGGTAGCATAGAAATCTTTAATAAACCAATGTCCCCAGACGCTTATGATATTAAACGTGATATTGGTATAGTCATGCAGAATGTTGCAGTATTCGATGAACTTACTGTAATTGAGAATATTGATTATTTCTGTGGACTTTATATTGAAGATAAGAAAAAACGTATTGCCCTTGTAGAGGAGGCATTGGACTTTGTAGGTCTGAAGGATTTTAGAAAATTTTATCCTAAAAAGTTAAGCGGAGGGTTATTGCGTAGATTAAATATTGCTTGCGGCGTTGCGCATAAACCCAAGCTTATTATATTAGATGAGCCCACAGTAGCCGTAGACCCACAAAGCCGAAACAATATACTAGAGGGTATACTAAAGCTTAATAGAGAGGGTGCCACAATCGTATATACCTCCCACTATATGGAAGAGGTTGAACAAATCTGTAGTAGGATATTAATTATGGACAATGGAAAGACAATAGCAACAGGTACCAATGACGAATTAAAAGGTATGATTAAAACTGGTGAAAAAATCACGATTGAACTATTTAAAATTGATAACAGCATTTTAGAGCAGGTTAGAATCCTTCCTAATATAATCTCCGCAGAATTAAATGGTAATGTGCTAATTGTAAAATCCAACAGAGGTAAAAACAATCTAATCGAATTGCTAGATTATTTAAAAGCAAAAGATATTATGCTTGGAAAGATTTACTCAGAACCACCAACTCTAAATGATGTTTTCTTAGAGATAACAGGTAAGGAACTAAGAGATTAAAGGAGGGGTATTATGTTTATTCATAATTATATATATAGATTAAAATGTATTGTAAGAGACAAGCAAATGCTATTTTGGACACTATTATTTCCAATAGTGCTTGCCACTTTATTCAATTTAGCTGTTTCAAACCTATCAATAGCAGAAAAATTTACTAAAATCGATATAGGGATAATAAATGATGCCCAGTACAATAAAAACACGGATTTCATAAAAGCTATTTCTGCTGTTTCAAGTTCTAATAAAAATGGAAGTAAGAACACTCTGTTTCAGGTTACCTATACCTCAAAGGAACATGCGGATAAACTACTCCAAGATAGTAAGCTTGAAGGCTACATCTATTTTGATAATGGGTTAAAGCTTGTAGTTAAAGAGTCTGGCTTAAATCAAACTATAATAAAAGGATTTTTGGATGACTTTAAACAATCCTCCTCTACAATAGTAACAGTTTTAAGTAGTAATCCTAATGCCACCACAGGACTTCTACAGGATATATCGAGTAGAAAAGATTATCTTAAAGAGGTTTCAGTAAGTAAGGCAGCTCCGGATACTACAGTAAACTATTTCTATAGTTTAATTGGAATGGCTTGCCTTTATGGGAGCTTTTGGGGCCTAAAAGAAGTGGTTGCCATCCAAGCTAATCTATCTCCTCAGGGAGCAAGGGTTAACATGGCTCCTACACATAAATTAAAAGTATTTGCTATATCTATTCTGGCAGCAGCTTCCGTGCAACTTCTAGAGATTTTTGTACTACTTGTATATTTGATTTTCATAATAAAAGTAAATTTTGGAGCACAGATAGGATACGTTTCATTAACCTGTGTTATTGGAACAATTACAGGAGTAACCTTTGGTGCTTGCATTGCTTCAATAATTAAGAAAGGAGAGGGTATAAAAATAGGAATTCTCATTGGCTTTACTATGATGATGTCCTTTTTGTCAGGGATGATGTTCGAGAATATGAAATATATTATCAGCACGTATTGCCCAATTTTAGGGTATCTTAATCCTGTAAATCTAATAACCGATGCCCTTTATTCGCTATATTATTATAATACTCACGCTCATTTTTTCAACGATTTAATTTGTCTTTGCGCTTTCATAGCTCTTTTTAGCACAATTACTTACTTGGTTTTAAGGAGGCAGAAATATGCAAGTCTATAAAGCTTTTTTCAAAGTAATATATAAAAATTTATCTCAAATAATGATTTATGTGGTAATATTTCTATTCTTTGCAATAGTTCTATCTGCTACTTATACTGATCCTTTAAATAAAAATTTCACCCAGACCAAAGTAAATATAGCTTTTATAAACCAGGATACAAATTCAAAGCTTTTGGAAGGCTTTAAGGCTTACCTAAGTAAAAATGCTAATATTGTTAATATTAAGGATGATACCCAAAAGCTACAGGATGCTTTGTTCTTCAGAAAGGTAGAATATATAGTGAAAGTACCTAAGGGGTTTACGGAAGGTTTGTTAAATGGAAAAGACGTAGTTCTTGAGAAAACCACCCTGCCAAACTCTGCAAGTGGCATATATATGGATAATATTATTAATAAATATCTAAATACCTCAAAAACCTATACCTCAAATATAAAGGATTTATCACAGGAACAACTTGTAAGCTATCTAGATAAAGATTTATCACAAAAAACTGAGGTTAAACTTATCAGCTCCGGTAACCCAAACATGAATAGTGAAAGGCCTAGCTATTATTATAACTATTTAGCTTATTCCTTGTTTGCCATACTCATTTTAGGGGTTTGTTCTGTTATGATTGTCTTTAATGATACAGATCTAAAGAAGCGAAACCTTTGTTCCCCAGTAAAGTTAAGAAACATGAATTTACAAATGATACTAGGTAACTTAAGTTTTGCAATACTCACTTGGCTAGTCATGATTTTTGCTAGCTTTATCATGTATGGAAGTTATATGTTCACGCCAAACGGATTACTCCTACTATTAAATTCCTTTGTTTTCACCTTGGCAGCTTTAAGTATTAGCTTTTTAATTGGAAATATAGTAAGTAGCAAAGGGGCAATGTCCGCAGTAGCTAATGTTTTTTCCTTAGGAACATGTTTTATAAGTGGGGTATTTGTCCCACAGGCATTACTAGGCAAAAATGTTTTAAGAATTGCAAGCTTTACACCTACCTATTGGTTTGTAAAAGCTAACAACGATATTGTTAAAATGGTAAATTTCAAAATGGAAAATCTTTTAGGTTTATTTACAGATATGTTTGTAGTATTAATTTTTGCTGTAGCAATCCTTGCAGTTACATTAGTTGTTATAAAACAAAAAAGAATAAGTGTGTAATGCGTCATCGTCTAACCCATGGAGACAAACTGAATTTCATGCTTAAAATTATAAGGCGTAATGAAATCCAGTAGATTATTTCCCTCCAAAAGGAGTGCGGTACGATTTTCATTGGAAATAGTTTGGAAAAGCTGAATATTCAAAGTAGTAATATCACTTTTCCTAATGATTTTCCATATCCCTTGGACAAAGCCATCAATAAGTATTGTGGCTTGTATTAGTCCATTTTTATTAAAAACTCGAGCTTGATTCTCCTTGGTTATTATACGAGTTCTGTCAAAATGTGAGAGGAGAATATTATCAAACTCAGCTATAAAACGAGGGGGAGAGGGTGTACTTTTATCTGGTCTAGGAGAAGCTGGTAAATCGAAGAGTTCCTTTCCTTCCTTGTTTAGAAAAGTGCAGAGGTTAGGACGTAACTTCTCTATTTCCACACTAAGTCTAGTTAGACCAGACCATACTTGAATATCCTTAACCGTAGCAGGTCCAAAGGCAGCAAGATAACTAATTAACATATCTTTTAATGATGAGTCTTGTGCTAGAGAGCATTTAAGCCAAACCTCCCCAGAAGTGTGAATTGCTTCACCCCCTTTACCCCAAATGCCACGAGGTGAAACCTGAACAAGGGGGACTAAGTTTCGGATTACATTTGCTAGAAGAAATTGACGTGCTAAAAATGCACGGTTAAGGGATACATTGTCCAATACCTCTTTATTTGTGAAAGCATTATCTTTAGATTCTTGTAATATATCACCCATGTAAGTTCCCCCCTTAAAACGCATCTAGTAGCTCTAACTGGTTTAATATTTAAGATTATACTCTATGTGTTAGCATAAACAAACATTTATTGACAGTTAATTTTTTCTAGTGTAAATTGCATATAAGGGTATATTATTTTTGGGGAGTGAAAGAGATGCAACAAGAAAATATTTTCGAGAAAATAATAGACAACATGGTAAAGGATGGCTATCTTAAAGAAGATGAAGCAACTAATCTAAAGGTTAAACATTTTAACTATGTAAATAATCTTAAACAAATAAATAGAATAATACCAATTAAGGTAGAAGATAAGGTTGAAGTAATCTCTGAGCAAAGAAAGTTAATTAGTACAGTTAAAGAACCAGCCCAGTTTACAAAGGAGCAAATAAGGGAGCGGAACCTATCTTGGATACTAAATATAGGTGTTATCCTTTTACTTATCTCAGGTTTAATATTTGCGACCTCTACTTGGGGATCCTTCAACAATGTAATTAAGGTTAGTTTATTATTTTGTGTGAGTTTGTTTTTCTTTATAATCAGCATTTTCTCTAAGAATGTTTTAAAGATAATTAAATCTTCAAATGCCTTTTGGATAATGGGTAGCTTGTTTTTACCCTTATCTCTTCTTTCAATAGGATTTTTTAGGCTAATTGGCAGTTACTTCTCCATATTTGGAGAAGGTAGATTCGTATACGGTGTCTTCTGCACCTTAATTTGTCTTCCTGTATTTATTTTTAGCACTTATAAATTTAAAAGTCGTATATTCAGTTGGCTATCCTTATCTATAATAAGCTTGCTCTTTGGATTTATGGTTGCAAGCCTTTATCTACCACACTTGGTTTTGGTTTTTATACTTTTTGCTTTTAATGGGCTTATATTATTTGTTAAACAAAAAGTTAGTAGGAACAGTAACTTGGAGATCTTTTTTAAAGAATTGAGTGTGTTTATTCAGTTTAACTTGCTCTTAACCCTAATCCTTACAATGACGACCTATAGTAGGGATATATTATATTCTATAAATTTATTGATGGTAGCCCTAATAGTTTTTGCACTTGGGATCTCGGAAAAGCAGGAAGTATACGATTATTTATCCGCATTTATATTTTCTGTTGGAATCTGTCTGTTAGGTAGTAATATAAATAATTATAGTCTTCAACTAAGCCTCATAACCTCTATTGGTATAGTTTTTTCTACCATAGCTTTTGCATATAATAAGGAAGCTAAGAAATACCAGAGATATTCTGTATTAAGTGTTATAGCAACAGCTCTTTCCTTTTTCTATATTGCAATTATTTGCATTCCATCTATGGGGACAAAGGATCCAATAATTTATATAGGAGCAGCTTGCTTAGTTCTATTGATTCTAAATTACATATGGCTATATTTAAAAAACAACTTAGCTGTAGTGGGGTTTTTGATACCCCTGCAAACTTTAGTGGTAATCTATGAGGGTTTGTATATTATTAATTTTTGGACAGTCTTCAATAATAAATTAGAATATTTAATCCTTATGACTTTACTACTTTTCACCTTTGGTTATGCTAAAAATAATATTAAGCATATTAATGAATTTAAAGTTTCATGTGCTATAGGTTCTTTAATTAGTACTTTTATTATTTTTATTTGGTGTTCAATTCAAAAAGGCGCTTTCATTAGTTTGCCAATAATTGCAGCTACTTTTACTTTACAGATTTTTATACTTTGGTTGAAAAATAATAATAAAGATATGAAACTAATTATGGGCTATGTGCTACCCTTTGTTACTTTTGGGGGACTTTGTCTTATAAGATTTTCCTATAACTTAAATTATATCCCCAAATATCCCTTTTATTTTGGGTGTGCTTTAATAGTATTTTGTGTGCATTATGCTATAGCTTTTAAGCTACCCAATTTAAAAGCTTCCTTCTTTTACTTGGGACATATTTTATTATTCATAGAATTTTCAGCCTTGTTAATAGTAAGTGAATCTCTGGTAATCCAAACTTTAAGTATCTTTGTTATGTTTGGAATATACTTATATAGTATTTATTACCTGAGGAAAAATGTTTTGGCATTTCTATGGCTAAATGCGCTGCTTATAACCTTTACCATATTTTTATTTGACTTAGCCTTGATGATAAACACTTATGGAAAGCTAGATCTGAAGAAATATGTTCTATATGCAAATGGATTTTTGTTAATTCTTTTATATAGATATATTAGAAAAAGTGGTTTTAAAAGAAATTTAGTTATTTACTTGAGCTTACTAACGGTTATATTGCTCTGTGGCAATATATTTGCCATAAATATTTTATGGTATGAATATTTAATTGAACTAATATTTGCAGCTCTCTTGTGCCTTGTAATAACAAAAACCAAATTGGAAAGGTTATTATTTATTCCATTACTGCTTTATATAACCACAACCCATATATTGATATATTATGTTCTAAAGTCAAGTTTATTTAGTGTTCCAGTTATACTTGCAGGGGCAGTTATACTTCTAACAGTAAGCAGGCTAAAAAATAGATTGCTGTTTAGCAAAGGATATATTGATTTTTATAGTATTACAGCTCTTTTTTCTATATTTTTATTACCCTACCATTATAATACAATAAGTATAGAAGGCTTTGGTATAATTATACCTGGCATCTTTGGTAGCCTTTGGTTCTTTGCTATTCGAAAACGCATGCTAGAAAGTGATGATAGGCTAGGAAATATACTTTTTGCAGTGAGTCTTCTATGGCCCTTTTATGCTTTGATTTCTTCTTTAAATCTACCTAATAGTTTCATATATGAGGTGTGCTTTTTACCCTTAGTGGTTTTAACTTATGTTTGCGTTAAGTGGATATATAAGGAGGAACACCTGCATGCAATTGAATATACAATACCTATCTTTTGTTATGTAGTGCTTACAGTTCATCTCATGTTAACTAACAGCATTATTGAAGCTGTAATAGTAATTGCTTTTGGATTACTCTCCCTTATGTATGGTAGTATATTGAAAACAAAATCAGCTCTTTTTATGGGGGGGATTTTGATAGTCTTAATAGTTATCATAAAATCCAGAGATTTCTGGCTAAGTGTACAGTGGTGGATTTATCTTGCGGTACTAGGCGGATCTTTAGTTATAACTGCTAGTATTAATGAATATAAGAAAAATAAAAACAGTAAGGGAATATTATCAAAATTTAATATGCTACTCGAGAAGTTTAGTGATTGGAATTAAGCTATTAGAATCAGTATAAAAAAGGATGTTATTATATGTACAAAGAAGGAACAGTAGCTATATGGCTTGGATATTTTGAGCCAATAGAAAGCTTGCAAGGATACCTACAGGTAAATTATTCGGAAAATGTGGACTTTATTGATTCACAATTTGAAAAAGATTTTGCTATAGAATATTTTGATGAAGAGATGAGAGAAATTGATTACTTTTCAGAAATAAAAAACTCAATATCTGATATTTTGGAAAATCATTCCTATGGTGATAGCATTATTTTTAATTATACTAAAATGTTTGGTGTCGAATTAGATAGAGGATATAATTCACTTATTTTATATTATAATTATTCATATTCTGGCTTGGGAAAGGAAATATACATCAAGAAAAATCTTATAAAATTTATTGGCAATATTGATTTTAATACAGATTAAGCTTAAATAGAAATATTATCACCTTTAATTTATATTATGGAGGAATTTACAATACATTGTAGAAATATATATTATAGTAATTATAGTATAGAGAGAGGTGGAATTATTTGATAAAGTTTAATGCTAATGATGGAATATTATATGCGTTAGTTGCAATGGTACTTGTTGTTGTTGTAGCACAGTCATTATTTTTCTTCATTAATGCTTGGAAGAGAGCCAAAGAAACAAATATGGACATGGATATTCTCAAGAAAGTAGTTATTACAAGTACTGTTTTTACAATTTTGCCTGCTATCTCAATTCTACTAGGAGTAATTTCCTTATCCAAATTTTTAGGACTACCCCTGCCTTGGCTTAGGCTAAGTGTTATAGGCTCTTTAACCTATGAGCTCACAGCGGCAACAACCGCAGCAGCTACTGTTGCTGCAAGCGTTTCTAAGACTGTTACTGATCCCTCCGTTTATTCAAGGATTGCCTGGGCAATGACTATAGGGAGCATTTTCCCACTTATTCTTGTACCCTTGTTTTCTGAAAAGATTCAAAAGGGAGTAAGCAAGATTAAAACTAAGGATAGCAAATGGGGGGAAGCTTTTATAGCAGCCCTATTTCTTGGAATGATTTCTGCTTTTTTAGGTGTGGTTTTTGCCACTGTTTCAACCGGCCTTTCCGGTTGGATACCTGTCTTCGTTTTGCTAGCTTCGGCTGCTGTTATGGCATGCTGTGGTCTTATAATTAAGGCTACTAAAGCTAAGTGGCTTGAAAATTTTGCTTTACCCTTAAGTATGATTGGGGCTATGGCATTTTCAATTTTCATAACCAATTTAATAGGATAGGGGTACAAAATGAAAAGAGATTATAATCAATCTACCCATTTTTGGGGACGTATTTGGATTTTAGGTGCTATGGCTGCTATGCTGGCATTTCCACTGGTTGTGAGCTTACATTATGGTGCTTGGCCACAGATTCCCTCTCTAATGAAAGCACTTCTGGGAATAATCCCGATCTTTTGGACGGTAGCAGTTATTGAAGTTTTTACCTATTCACCTATGCTTGGCCCAGGAGGAACTTATCTAGCTTTTGTTACTGGTAATATAAGCAACTTAAAGTTACCCTGTGCTCTTAATGCCATGGAAAATGCAAAGGTAAAGCCTGGCTGCGAAGAAGCGGATATAATTTCAACTATATCCATTGCCACCTCCTCCATTGTCACAACTGTAATAATATCAGTTGGTGTATTGATGTTGGTACAGATTGCGCCTATTATTAATTCACCAACCTTGAAGCCAGCTTTTGATAATATTTTACCTGCCTTATTTGGCGGTCTTGCTATAGCTTATATAAAGTCTAATTGGAAGATAGCAGCAGCTCCAATCATATTTATGGTGGTATTATTTATTCTTATTCCCTCCCTTGCAAGATCAGTAGGAATTTTGGTACCAGTTGGTTGCTTGATTTCCATCCTCTTTGCTAGACTTCTTTACAAGAAAGGCCTTTTATAAATTGAAAGGGGTGAATAAATGATGATATATTTATTGATTGTAATATTGGCATTACTCCTTATATTTATCTCAATTATTATTATAAGAGCTATATTGTTTAAACCTAGGCAGCAAAGTAATATTAAGCAACAAGAGGTAGATATTGATGAGGATAAGGCTATAAGTGATTTAGCACAAATGATTCGTTGCAAAACTGTTTCTCGCTATGATCCATTGCTTATCGATGAAGGAGAATTTGATAAATTTAGAGCATTATTACGTGAAATTTACCCTAATATTTTTAATAAATGCTCCTATGAAAGAATAGGAAACACAGGAATCTTATTTACTTGGAAGGGTAAAGAGTCTTTAAAGTCTACAGTGCTCATGGCACACTATGATGTAGTGCCTGCCAGCGAAGATAATTGGGAAAAACCACCCTTCCAGGGAATTATTGAAAAAGGTGTACTCTGGGGAAGGGGAACCATAGATACAAAAGGAACTTTGTGTGGAGTAATGGAGGCTGTAGAACATTTGATAGTTAAGGGTTTTTTGCCGGAAAATGATGTATATCTATCCTTTGCCGGTGATGAGGAGATTAATGGAACAAGTACTCCTTCCTTAGTGAAGGAGCTTAAAACTAGAGGAATACGTCCAAGCTTAGTAGTTGATGAGGGAGGCGCTGTTGTTGAAGGAGTATTTCCAGGGGTGAAAGAAGCTTGCGCTCTTATTGGAATTGGCGAAAAGGGACCTATGAATTTGGTTATGTCTGCAAAAAGTAACGGAGGGCATGCTTCTACACCACCCCCCCATACCCTTGTAGGACAATTATCTAAAGCTGCTGTGAAAATCGAAAAGCATCCTTTTAAAGGTCTGCTTACAAAGCCTGCTGCTGAAATGTTTGATACTCTTGGCAGATACTCTACCTTTTCTTATAAAATAATTTTCTCAAATCTCTGGTGCTTTAAACCGATATTGGATGCACTTTGTAAAAAAACTGGTGGGGAACTGAATGCTCTTATGAGAACTACCTGTGCACTAACCATGATGGAAGCAAGTAGTGCTCCTAATGTTCTTGCACCAGAGGCAAAAATGGTTGCAAATATGAGACTCATCGGTAAAGATACCTCAGAGTCCGCGTCGCAATATATAAAGAAAGTTATTAAAGATGAAAGTATTAAGCTTGATATTATGGATGGGGGGATGAATCCCTCCCCATATTCGGAAACTAAAGGGGGAAGTTGGGAAAAACTTAAAAGTGCTATTCTTCAGACATGGCCGAGTACTATTGTAGCTCCCTATTTGATGGTAGCTTGCAGTGATTCTAGACATTATTGTGAGATAAGCGACTATGTTTATCGCTTCTCTGCCATGGAGCTAAGTAAGGAAGAACGGGGCATGATTCATGGACATAATGAGAGAATACCACTAGACAAAATAGTGACCACCGTTAAGTTCTATGTTAGACTTATCAGTCAGATATAGGAGCAAAGTGGTCTTTGATAAACTTAGTTGGTGACTGTTTATAATATTTTTTAAACATACGACTAAAGGACGAAATATCAGAGAAACCTAATAAAATTGCAACCTTCTTAACACTAAAGCCCATGTTTAGATATCCTAGTGAAGTTGACATTTTCAATGAGTTTATGTAATTTGTTGGGGTTGTTCCAAACTGGCTATTAAAAAAGTTGAAGAGGGTTCGTTCAGACATATTTACATGGTTACAAATATCACTAATAGTAATGCTACCCCAAATGTTTTCACTAATAAAGCTTGTTATTTCTTGAACTATAGGGTTATCAGTCTTAAGCTGTAGCAAATCTTTTGTAGAGGATAAAGATATCATAATATCCATAAGCATTGCACCTTGTATTTCATCAGTACCATATTTGCCCTTACAGGATACATACTTTGAAAGCATTTCAAAGTATGTTCTTATATGGGGACAATTATCTACATGCATATTGTGCGTATGTAGGAAGTCCTTAATAATTAAATCTTGCTTTAGTAACTGAACTTTTGATCCGTTACTACTAATAGAAAATGTAAAAAAGCTCAATTTTAGTGGCTCATTTTCAGTCCATATTATCTCATGATTCACAAAAGGAGCACCTATAAAAAGTGTATTCTTAACAACTTTATAAATATTTCCATCATAAAGGAATTCACCAGAGCCTTCAAGCACAAAGCACGCTTCATAATAATTGTGCATATGAAGTCCATTCCGTGGATTATTAAGATAAAAGGTGCAATCGAATATTTGCTTAGACATCAACACATTATATTTATTATAGGCGATATTCATTCTATCCCTTTCAATATTGCAAGAAAAAATCATATTATCACTTCCTTTAATAACAACATAATATATATTGCAGTATATGTCAAATGTATTGCAATATTTGTTATTTGATTATAAGCACTAATGCGATATATTTAGAGTAGGTAAATAATAAGGAGAGAAGGATAATAAATATGGAAACAATGACTGGTCGAGAGAGAGTTTCAAAAACTATTAATCATGAAAAAACAGATAGAATGCCCATTGATTTAGGAATGCATTTTTCTACAGGTATTTCGGTATTTGCATATAAAGCACTTCGAGATTACTTAGGTCTTTCCACCAACAATATTCATATAGCTGATTCTGTACAAATGCTTGCAAGGGTAGATGAAGATATTTTAGAGCGATTTCATTGCGATTGTATGCTTTTAAACCCGCCCTGGGAAAAACCCGTAAAGTGGACAGTTAGGGGAGATAATACATTTTGGGTTTCAGATAAATTTAATCCTAAATTAAATGAAAAGGGAGATTGGAGGGTTTCTTCAGGAAAGAAATCCATGCGGTTACCCCAGGGAGGATATTTTTTTGATGGTGAATGGCTTTCAACAAATGAGTATTCGTCCCAAGAAGAAAGATTAAAGGCATATGCAAAACGTGCTGAGTGGCTATTTAAGGAAACCGATTATTTTACAATGGAGATGGGCTTTAGTGGCTTTTTTGGAGGAATAGAAGAGGCCTGTGATATGTATACTGATCCTGAAATAGTTATTGAAAATCAAAAGATTTTATTAAAAGATAATTTGAAGAGGGTGAAAGCTCTTATATCAAGCTATGGTCAGTATATACAATGTATAGAAGTAAATTCAGATTTAGGAGGACAATCCAATCCTTTTATAAAATCCGAAATGTATGAAGAATTCTGTTTGCCTTATTTAAAAGAATTCTGTGAGTTTGTCCACAGAAATAGTGACATTAAAATATTTATACATTCTTGTGGTTCTATGAAACCATTAATACCATATCTCATTGACGCTGGAATAAATATTATTAATCCAGTTCAAGTCTCAGCCTCCAATATGGATCCTAAAGCTCTAAAAACTGAATTTGGAGATAAGATTTGTTTTTGGGGTGGGGGTTGCGAGACTCAAAGTACCTTACCTCTTGGTACAGTTAAAGATGTTGTAAATAATGTTAAGGAATTAATCAGTGTTTTTAAACCAAATGGAGGCTATGTTTTTAATCAAGTGCATAATATTATGGGGGATATTAAGCCTGAAAAAATAGTAGCAATGTTTGATACAGCATATAAAAATAGTTTCTACTAATCTTTATAGGCTCAAATTATAGAGAACTAAAGTGGAATATAAAAAAAGGTAAGTAAAGAATTGATCCTTCACTTACCTTTAGCTTTTGAAGATTGCATAATTAATGAATTAAGCTTTAAACCTATAACCCGTACCCCAAAGAGTTTCTATAAATTCTGGATTTGATGGATCCTTTTCAATCTTTTTTCTTATTTTTTGAATGTGTACTGGTACAGTTGCAGTATCACCATAAAATTCATTACCCCATACACTATCAAAAATATGTTCTTTAGTAAAAACGATATTAGGGTTAGATGCTAGGAATAAAAGTACTGCATATTCCTTTGAGGTCAGTTGAACCTCTTTTCCATTCATATCTATTTATATGAGATTTTACACGTGCTGCTAGTTCCGCAGGACTAAATGGTTTTGTCAAATAATCATCTGCTCCAAAATCTAAACCTCTTATTTTATCAATATCCTCATTTTTAGCTGAAACAACTATTATAGGAGTCTCAAATTTTTTTCTGATTTCCCTTGTTATTTCGTAGCCATCTTTACTAGGAAGGTGTTTTTATCAATTACAGGAAAGGAGATTAGAGAATAATGAGAGGAATAAGTGCTATATTAAAAATAAATTCAACTAATTTTATGAGAGATAAACTAAGGGTGTTTTTTTCAGTTTTCATGTCAGTATTTCTTCTATTTATTTTTTCTTTTGTTATGAAATCTACCACTTTGGGGGTTGCAAACCCTCTCAACTACCTAATTTCAGGTATAATTATTATGACGGTTTTTCAATCAGCCTTAAGTAATTCAACAAGTATAATATATGATATATCCCTGGGTTTTATGAAGGAGATTATTGTTTCCCCAGTAGCTAGATGGCAACTGTCTATTGGACAAGTGCTTTCTGCCACGGTTATAGCTGTAGTTCAAGGTTTAATAGTTATTATTATAGCAATACCTCTTGGTCTTAGGATAGATATGCTTCAGTTTATTGAGATGGTTGGATTAATGCTAATAGTGGGAGTTGCTTTTAGCTCAATAGGATTGTACCTTGCGACTCTAGCTAAAAATTCAACTACTTTCCAGATTATGATTACCGCTTTTACCATGCCCCTAACTTTTTTATCTGGCGCACTTATACCAACTACTGCTATGCCAAAGATAATTCGACCCTTAATATATATAAACCCCTTAACTTACACCACTGCAATATTTAGATATGTTACTTTGAAGATGGAGAAGCTGTCAAATGCCGCCTTGATAAAAGCAGGGGTAGCCTTTGATATAAATAGATTTGTTATAAAGCCTATATTTGGGTTGCTTATTCTAATAGCTATGAGCTTAGTTTTCTTCATTTTTTGTGTTAGGCAGTTTGCTAAGGCTGATTTCTCAAACGCTAAAGCGTTTGATCCTCATAGTAGGTAGGTTTATCTTTCAAGTATTTATTGATATGATAGAGTTACCAATAGTTTCAAAATCACATTAAAAGGAGCTGATTATTATGAGTACAACTATTTACTATTTTACTGGAACTGGTAATTCTTTAAAGATTGCTAAAGATTTAAAAAATGAAATAGAAAATACAAAGCTTGTTCAGATATGTAAAAACAATATGGAGATTAATAAACGAGCAGTGGGAGATAAAATCGGATTTGTTTTTCCCGTATATTTTAGAGGCTTACCTCATATGGTGAAAAGTTTTATGGAAAAGCTTGAAATAAACCCAAATGTATATATATTTGCAGTGGCGAATTATGGTGGTTCTGCGGCGATAGCCTTTGAGCAGATAGAAAAGATACTCCTTGATAAAGGGGCAAAATTATCTGCAACTTTTGGCATAGATATGCCTGGAAATATGTGGTTTATGTATTATCCACATCCTAAAGAAGATTTCATTAATAGGATAAATGCACAAAAGGAAAAAACAATTGATATAGCTAAAGAAATTAACAAAAATAGTGTAACAAAAATGGATACTCTAATTAACAAGGTAGCTGATGAAAAAATTTATAGTGAATTTCAACCTAATAAATTTGATGAGGATTTCTGGACTAATCCAAAATGTAATGGATGCGGAATATGTTCTAGAGTATGCCCTGCTAATAATATCAACTTAGTGGAGGAGAAACCTAAGTGGCAACATAAATGCGAACAATGTTTAGCCTGTATACATTGGTGTCCACAAAGTTCCATTCAATACAAAAATGATTCTTTAAATAAAGAACGCTATCAAAACCCAGAAATAAGGGTAGAAGAGTTGTTTCAAGATTTAAGATAATATTTAAGAGCCAATAGTTTTATTGGCTCTTTTTAAGGTTAACGTATAAAATTAGTGCCAGCTCTTGGTTCTTTTTCAGGAAGCAAAATCCCAGCTGCTTTTCCTGCTTCTATAGATTTTAGAAGCCAAGCCATGTTTTTACCTAGTGTTCTCATGGTTTGCATTCCTTCTAAATCTTGTTTTACTTCATCAGGAGTATTTCCATGAACCATATTCCAATATTGAGAGGATACAACAGGCATATTTGAAATAGTAAAATATTTATTTAATTGTTCAAAAGCAGCAGTTGCACCGCCTCGACGACAACTTACGATTGCAGCTCCTGGTTTATACTGGAAACCATCTCCTGCGTAGAAAAATCTATCTAAAAACGATGTTATTTGACCAGAGGCAGCGGCATAATGTACAGGAGACCCAAATACAAAAGCATCAGCTTCTTTAGCTTTTTCTAAAGCAATATTTACAGTATCATCATTAAATACACATTTACCAGCATTATTAA
Organism: Clostridiaceae bacterium; assembly: GCA_036507955.1. Classification (GTDB taxonomy): domain Bacteria; phylum Bacillota; class Clostridia; order Clostridiales; family Clostridiaceae; genus DATCIH01. Next base: position 28,972 of record DATCIH010000074.1, read on the forward strand.
TAGAACACCATCCACATGCGGTGCAACCTCGAATTGGCTTGGTTCCAACGTGAAAAATTTCAGTTTCAATACTTTCCTTTTTCAATTCTTTAGCCACTTCACATAAAGCAGTATAGGTACATCCTTCTGCCTTGGGACTACCGTTAATAAGTAATACTTTCATGAACATACACCCCTTATAATTTTTATTAAAAATTGTTTGATTATATTAATATACAATAATTTAACAAGGAAAGATAGTTTAGAAATACTAAAACAAATGCAAAAGGAATATGTGGAATTCACAACATAAGTTAATTAGGGGCAACTAAATAGCTCTTAAACCGTTGATAATAGTGACTTTAGAGCTATTTTGTGGTATAATAAGTGCAGTGGCATTTATTCAATCTATTAAATAACCTTGCATCTGGAGGTGGTTTTCTTGTATAAAAATAGAGAAAAAGAACATACTCAAATGATTTTACCCCATGAATTTTTTCTTCCCTTTGGTGGCCATTTAAATTCTGAAAACCGTTGGGTAAAACTTGCATTAATTATTCCTTGGTTTGAAATTGAAAGAAGATATAGAAAAAATTTTAGAAATCTACATACTGGTCAAGTTGCACGTTCCTCAAGAATGGCACTTGGAACTTTGATTATACAAAACCGTTGTAGCTTATCTGATGAGGAAACCGTTGCTCAGATAATGGAAAATCCATACCTTCAATATTTTATTGGCCTCGCTGCTTTTCAGCAAGAACAACCTTTTCATCGTGCGCCCAGAATGGGCGCAACCTTATGACTCATTTTCGTAAAAGGCTAAATAAACAAATTCTCAATGAAATTAATGAACTAATTGCACTTGAAGCCTCAAAACCTAAAAAAGACGATGATTCAAATAATTCTTCTGGTAGTGATTTAATGGATGAAGAAGCCACACCTGAAGAAATTAAAATAGACATCCCACATCAAGGTAAACTTATACTTGATGCTACATGCACGCCTGCTGATGTTCATTACCCTACTGATTTATGGCTTTTAAATGAGTCAAGAGAGAAACTTGAAACAGTTATTGATACACTTCATGCTCCATTAATCGGGAAACAGAAAAACCAAGAAATTACCGAAATGAAGCTAGAAGAAGTTATCTTAACATTGCAAGAGCGAAAAAGCCTGGTATCAGAAAAATAAACAAAGGAATCTCTAAACAGCTAGGTTATGTGAAACGAGATCTTGAAAGTATAAATAAATTAATAGAAACCAGTAATTTTAATCTTTTAAGCAAACGTCAAATAAAGGATCTTTAAGTTATAAATGAAATCTACAGACAACAAATTTTGATGTTCAAAAGCCATTCCCATAAAATAGAGGATAGGATTGTGAACATTAGCCAACAGCATATACGACCTATAGTACATGGCAAAATGAAGGCGGAAGTTGAGTTCGGAGCAAAGCTAGCTTTGGAGAGGGTAAGCGATTCTATGGACTTAACCGTATTTTCACACGTCTTCCAGAAACTAGTGAAACAGTTATCGCAATGCAGTTAATAGTGATGAACCTTGAAAAGAGGCTTAGGCTTCTTTTTACCTATTTTTCAAAAATACAAATTATAGTACTTTATGAGTTTTATTAAAAAAAAATTATAAAAGGGGTAATTGTTCAGTTACCCCTAATTAAATATAAAATAAAACCTTCGACATCACTATCGAAGGTCTTATTTTAGTAGCTTTATATCCTTTGGACTTTAATAACTAATATTTTCCTTATCTAAGGAGGCTCTTATTACTTTAGCTTGAGCTTTTCTAGCTATACTTTCTTGTATAGAGATTAAAGCAGGTATCACTATAGGCAGGAGAAGTACACTTAAAAGGAATAAACCTGTTACTACACAAATAGCTAGCTCCATTAATATATGAAGATTTGATGGATACAAGGTAGCAAAGGTGCCAGCAAGTATTATTGCTGCTGACATTACAACTCCACCAACATTTTTGGCTGCTAGTATAATGGCTTCCTTTGGATTGGTATCTGGATATTCTTTAAACCTTGTCATTAGGAATATACTGTAATCAACTCCTAAGGCTGCAATTACTATAAAGGAGAAGAAGGGTACATTCCAAGACATCCCATCCATGTTAGTAAACAATTTTGTTATTAAGAAGGAGGTTACAGATATAGCTGTATAGTATGCAGCAAGTAATGCTCCAACTATATACACAGGTATCCAGAAGGACTTTATTACTAACACTAATAGTACAAAGATACAAGCGAGTACTATTATCTGAGTGAAGGTTATATCATGAGTTGCAATTTTATTTAAATCATTAGCACTTGAGGTAGGACCAGCTATACCAAAGTGTGCATCAGAAAGCGTTGTTCCTTTTAACTGATTACCAACGATACTATTCATTTCATCAATAACCTTTATTGATTGTGGAGAATATGGGTCTGAGCTAAGGTTTACAGTAAACTTTGCAATTTTTCTATCTTTGGACATATAGGCATCAAACATTTTCCCAATATCTGGTGTGCCGAAAGCTTCTGTAGGTATATGGAAGCTTTTTGTGCTGGTTAGTTGGGTCAAGAAGTCATTAGCTTTAGTTATTCCCATATTGATGGTGCCAAGGCCATCACTACTTTTATTTATTCCATCCTTAAGTTGCGTCATACCACCACTTAAAGTAGTTAATCCGGTATATAAGGTGTCTTGCCCAGTCTTTATTTTTGCGGCACCTGCTTTTAACTGTGCAAGACTAGCAATTACAGTCTTTTGGCCTGCACTACCTTGTCTAAGGCCTGTTGCTAAACTTGCTTCTCCTTGCTCCAACTTATCTATACCGGTAACTAATACAGAGTTAGGTCCAGTACTTGTGATTATAAGCTTTAAGCCACTATTTAGCTGGTCTAAACTTGAGGTCAAATAGTCATAATTTGTATTTGAAGTTGTGATTCCTGCAGATAAGCTATCTAAAGCTCCTGAAAGCTGTGGTAAAATTCCTTTGAGCTCAGTAACATTTGTATCGCTTGGATTCATTTTAGCTACTATACCATCCATTATGGAAACTAATACCTTGATCTGCTCTATTGATCCAGGCAAGACTTTATAACCACTTTCACCAAGCTGAGCATATCCTGCTTGAATTCCACTCATATTATCTGATATGGTCTGCAAACCACCATTTATGCTATTAACACCAGTCTTTAAAACTGATATTCCAGCAGTAATCGTATCAGCACCACTTGCACCTGCATCAATCCCTGCATTAATTTTCGTAAGACCATCAGCTACTGCGCCCATTCCGTTTTCAATAGCACCAGTACTACTTGAGAGTTCTTTAACACCTGAGAAATCTGGAGTGGTAAGACTAGAACCTATTAGCTTTAAGCCGTCATTAATTTTTTCCACTCCACCACTGGCAGCACCTAAGCCATCTGCCACAGTTTTTGTTTGAGTGTTAGTATAAAAGCTGTCTATAGGGGCTCCTGTTGGCTGAGTTGCGCTTGACACTTGATCAACACCCTTTATGCTTTTAAGCTTTTCCTTTAGGGTATCTATAACTGCTAAAGTTTCATTATTATCCATAGGATTCTTGCTTTCGATAACTACTGTTGTTGGCATAGCTTTTCCTTTGCCAAATTTATCTGCAACTAAGCTAAAGCCCTTTACAGATGGAGTATCAGCACTTAAATCCTTAAGACTGTCAAAGGATAACTTTGTAGTATTAAATAATATTACAGGAGTTATAATTGCTGCAACTATAACTAAAGAGATAATAGGATGCTTTACGGAAGCTGAGGTAACTCCTCCCCAAAGTTTGCTCTCTTTGTGACCTGAAGCACTATGGGAAGGCCAAAATAGCTTTCCACCAATAATTTTCATCAGTAGAGGGGTTAAGGTAGTAAGCTCTAGTAGTAGCACCGCTATACCGATGGCTACTGCATTGGCAGAACGGTAAATAGGAAATTGTACAAAGGTAAGACTGGCGAAAGCTATAAATACTGTTAAGCCACTGAAAATTACCGTTTTTCCTGCAGCCTTATAGGTTGCAACTATGGCATCATCAATTGATAGTCCATGCCCTAATTCCTCTTTAAATCTATTAAATAATAGTATGTTATAGTCAGTACCTATACCAAATAAAACTAGAATTATAAACATCTGAGTTAAACTAGTTATTGGGAAGTTAAAGACATTTATTAGTATCCCAATAATCCCCATAGAACACAGATAGGAGATGGCAACTGCGAACAAGGATACAAAGGGTGTAACCACGGATCTAAACATTATTATAAGTACCACTAATATAAATATAACAGTTATAATTGTGCTTTTTTCAACCCCTTTATTAGTAGCAACTAAATAATCATTGTTTATGGCAAGTTCACCGGTAATATAGTGAGTTACCTTAACATCTTTTATAGCATTCTTAAAGCTATCAATTATGGTTTCACTATCTCTAGTACCTTTTTCATAGGTGACTTGAGTGATTAAGGTAGTACCATCTTTTGATATCAATTGATCTTTAGCTTCAGGAGTTGTAAAGGGGTCAACTATATTATTTATTTTGAGAGAGTTCTCCTGAGCTTTAAGGTTCTGGAGGCCCTTTTCAATATCCTTCATACCCGAATCAGATATTTTCGTTGGATCATTGAAAACAAATATGGCTGTATCACCCTTTGAGGTTCCCATTTTATTTATCATATCACTAGCCAATTTGGAGGGCGAATTTTCGTTTATTGTAGCTTGACCTTTTTGATTTAATATTTTCTTTAGGTTAGGTTGGTTAACTGCAAATAAAATAGTAACAATTACCCACACAACTAACAATACCCAACGAAGCTTTAACATTTTTCGCATAACTTTTTGCTCCTCTATATTTAGAACTTTTTATTTAGAATATCATCTATGCCTTTTTTAACCTGAGTGACCTTGTAATCTATTCTTAAGGCTTGAAGATTATAAATGGTTAGTGCATAAGCATAATCTGTAAGATTATTTGTACTAGTAGCTTGAAGCCATTCCATTATTACGTTATAAAGGGTTCCAATAAAGGCTAAAGAATATATCTTTACATCAGGTATACTGACCTTATCCCAACTCTTCATTTTTTCAAAATATCCAGCAGTATAATTAACATATTTTTGGGTAACCTCAGCTCTTTTTCTTTCGAAATTTGGATTTAAGCCCACAGCTTCTATAAGCATAATTTTAGCAAGCGGTCGATTTAATTGAATAGCCTTTAAGAAGAAAGTTATTGCTTTACTGAATCCTAAGTCAAGATCATTATTTATGTTTTCTAAAGAACCGCATAAGGCAGCATAAAACGTCTCTGACAACTCATCATAAAGTGTCTCAAATAAATCTTCTTTATTTTTAAAATAAAAATAAAAGGTTCCTACAGAGATGTCTGCTGCTTCCACCACATCCTTTACAGTGGTATCATAATAACCGTTATTAGAAAAAACTTTAATTGCTGTGTGAATAATATATTTCTTTTTTAAATCTTTTCTTTCTTGTGTTTCTTTGGAACTTTTATAAACCATTGTATTACCTCGCTTTAAGCATAGAATGACGTATCGTTTTATGCTTACTATTATAAATCTATAAGGTTATATATGTCAATATAATGAAATCCTTTACTTAAAAATAAATAAAAAAATACCACACCAATTATATTGCTAATCGGTATGGTAAATACATTGCTAATTTTCCTTCATGCAATTAAAAACAAACCCGCAGCACTCAACTGCAGCTTCTTTTGTATAATATTTTATTTAACCTCTTCGTAATCTACATCAATAATTTGCGCATTTGGGTATGCTTCTTTTCTTTCCACTGAACTATAGTCTTCATTATTAACGTTATTAATAAAAGCATTCTTTTTACTTGCCCTAGCTCTTACAGCTTTTATTATTTTATATCCTAACCAACTTGCAGCTCCAACAAGCAAAATCAGTGGTAGCAATTGTAAAAACAAATAAACTAAAACTAGGCCTACAATTCCAAACAGAATAATTTTAAATAACCCTCTAATTTCTTTAGATGCAAAACTCATAATAATCGCTTCTTTCATTTTTATAATGCTTGTATTATATCACGTATAAGATAAAGATGTATTAAAAAATAGCTAATAAACCATTAACAATATATTAACAACTTGTTTGATAAACATATTATTTCCATTCAAAATCAACTCCATAAATTACAATTTATACAATTGTAGCATTAAAGCCCTTTACTTGTATACATAAATAAGTTAAAATAATGTTAGATGTACATACAAGTAAAAATTTATTGAAATGGAGAAAACATAAGAGCATATGGAACCAAAATATATTATATTAAAAAAACAGATTATTGAAAGCATCTTAAAGGGAGACTTTAAAATAGATGAGATGCTAACTTCAGAAAATCAGCTAGCAGAAAGGTATAAAATCAGTAGACATACTGTAAGACAAACCATGGCAGAATTGGTTAATGAGGGGTACATATATAAAAAGCAAGGTAAAGGAACCTTTATTGCGGATTCTTCTAATAGGAAGGACACCAGCTTAAAAGTGGGTATTATGGGTACATATGAGGATTATATATTTCCAAGTATAATTAATGGAGTTGAGAAGGTCCTTGCTCCAGAAGGCTATAATATTCTTCTTTTCAATACTGGTGGTAAAGTGGATAAGGAAGCAATGCTACTTCAGAATATATTAAACCTTAACTTGGATGGACTTATAGTTGAGCCTACCAAAAGTGCCCTTCCAAATCCAAATATTTTATTCTATAAGGAAATACTAAAGAAAAAGATACCATTAATATTTATTAATGGATGTTATCCAGATTTAAAGACCTATTGCGTTCATGTAGATGATTTTTTAGCTGGATATATGGCTACTAAACATCTTATTGATTTAGGACACAAAAATATTGCTGCCATCTTTAAGGTTGATGATATACAAGGACATGAAAGGTATAAGGGATATCTTAAGGCTTTAAGAGAAAGTGGACTTGCTATTAATGAAAATGCTGTAATATGGTATTCTAGAGAGGAAGAGGATACAATTCTAGATCAGGAAAAGGATGTATGTAATTTATCTAGGATAGCTAACTCATCAGCTATTATAGCGTATAATGATAAGATTTCACTTGAATTGGTGAATTTGTTAAAAAGAAATAATATTCAGGTTCCGGAGGATATATCAATTGTCAGCTTTGATGATTCAACCTTAGCTGTAATAACAGAGGTGAAGCTTACTTCAATTACCCATCCTAAAGAGGGCCTTGGAGTAAGAACAGCTAATCTTTTGTTAAAAATAAAATCAGAACAAAAAATCCCCTTAGACGATGTTACTGTTCCTGAATTAATAGTTAGAAGCTCTAGCAAAAACATAATATAGAGGGGATCTTCCTCCTTCCTCGGATAGTTAAACAAGTAATGCATAAACCTTCTTTATATTGGGCATAATCTGTAACATATATTAATAGATTAATAGTAAAGCATAAATTTACATTGACAAGTAAAATAACTAAATGTTAAAATATAAAGTTTATTTGACAGTTTACAAATTATGTGATATAATATAAACTGATGGAAGAAGGTGTTTACTTTGGAGAAGCATAATGTGCTGGAGGTTATCAAAAAAGATATTGAAAGCCATGTTGGTGAGAGAGTGACTTTGAAAGCTAATGGCGGAAGAAGAAAGGTTTTAGTAAACAACGGAATTATTGAAAAAACTTATCAAAGTATTTTTGTAATCAGATTAGAGAGCGACAATAACAGAACAGTGACTTATAGCTATTCGGACGTATTAACCAAAACAGTTCAAATAGTTTTTGCTGTATAGAGAACGATACTTTTAAAAAAGTATCGTTTTGTTTGCAAATACAGCTTTTTTATTGCATGTGTCTTCTGTGAACGATACTTTACAAGATACCGCTTTCTTTGAAGGTACAGTCCTTTTATAGCATTCAACCTTTAGTAAAGGATACTTTTAAAAAAGTATCCTTTTTTCAGTGCGCCAGGCATGGCAATTAACTAGGTGTTGAAAGTTCACTGTAGAGGTCTGTAGTTACCAACCACTAGCTGAAGACAAGGTATCCATTGTGAGGTGGAACTGAAGGAAGTCCTAGGCAAAATTCCGACCCTAGGAACACAAACATTTTCAGGCAATCTATTTGTGGATGAGTCTGCTGAACAAGACAAAGTCCAATAACTACACAGAACGGATAGGTGTAAAGAATGTGGGTACATGGAATGAAAGTTAATTGTATTACCCTGGGAGGTCTCATGGACATGTAGCGATGAATTTCGAAGCATGGTCGAAAAAGGTTTGTCATGAGAAGTCAGCAGAGGTCATAGTACCAGATATAGTAAACGATAGCTGGGAAGGACTGAACATTAGGAGGTGAAAGTAAATGAAAGTTACTAATAAAGAAATCAAATACAGCAAACTTCAAATTGATTTTGAAGACTCCAGGCAGGAGGATAATGCGGAACATGAAAGTAGTGCAGGAGTGTATGCTTCTTTAAAGATAACTGAAAACAACATCACCAATGGATTCGTGGTTAAAGATAGATTACTGGAGAAAATTATGGATAAGGAAAACGTAAGAGTTGCCTTAAAACGAGTCATCTCAAATAAAGGAAGCCATGGAATTGACGGGATGAAAGTCGATGAACTTCGAGCATATCTCAACGATAACTGGATTACTTTGAAGGAATCTGTCATGGACGGAACTTTCCGTCCAAATCCCGCAAGAAGAGTAGAAATACTGAAAGAAGATGGGATTAAAGAGAAAACAACGGTAGACCTAGCAAATAAGTTAAAGTTTCTTGGGTTCTCATTTTACAATTACAAGAATGGAGTTAGAGTGAGGATTCATCCAAAATCAATTGCCAAGATAAAAGCTAAAGTTAAGCTACTTACTGGCAGAAGCTATGGAATAAGTAATGAGGAAAGACCAATCAAGCTAAGGCGTCTCATAATGGGATGGATTAATTATTTTAAGATTGCGGACATAAAATCATTGCTTAAAACAATAGATGAATGGATGAGAAGAAGGATTCAGATGATTTACTGGAAGCAATGGAAGAAAGTTAAAACTAAATTTATTAAGCTAACCTCGCTTGGCATTGAGAAAAGTAAAGCATGGGAATTTGCGAACACAAGAAAAGGCTATTGGAGAATATCCAACAGCCCAATTGTGAATCGTCATTAACTAATGACGTCCTAAAGAAACTAAATTATTTATTCTTTTCTGATTATTATAGCCATGTTAATTTGTAAACTAGTGAACCGCCGTATACCGAACGGTACGTACGGTGGTGTGAGAGGGGCGAAACATTTTAATTGATAGCCTCTACTCGATTATCACAATTTTTACATAAATATATGCAGTTATAGTCATATTTCCTTAAAGTATTTTATATAAATAAGTAGTAGATAGTTTAGGAGGAATATGATGGATATTGAACTCATAAAAGAAAATATAGAATGTGAACAACTTTTAGGAGAAAATGCTTCCGATACAGTAATAAAGGCTGAATATATTATTCCAGATACACTGCCAGATGTTTTTGAAATATTATTACTGGATGCAAAAGCAAGTATTGTAAGTAAAGAAGTAATCCAGGATAAAGTTTACCTTGAGGGTCAGATCGAATATAATGTTATCTATTTATCAAAGGACGAGGAAAGCTGCGGAGCCCATAATGTAACTTACAATGGTAAATTTTCAAACTATGTAGAAATTAATGGTGCTCTACATAAAATGTTTTGTGAAGCCGACTGTTTTATTGAACATATTGAAGGTGGCATAATCAATGAAAGAAAAATATCCATTGAAGGCATTTTAAATGTTAAGGCAGAGGTATACAAAAACAATAATTTTCAACTTATTAAGGATATAAATAATGGAGATGGGATACAGCTTTTAAAAAGTCCTGCATCCATAGATAGGATCGTTGGAAATTTATCCTCAGATCTCGCTGGAAAAACTCAAATAATGGTTCCAATGGATAAACCACAGATTGGAAGTATCTTAAGCAATAATGTAGTATTCCATAAGAAAGATGTAAGCGTAGGGGAAGGAGAAATTCAAATAGGCCTCTTTGCTAAAATTGGAGTTTTGTACAAAGCCTTAGATAGCAATGACTTACAATACGTATCATCAGATTTATTTTTAAGTAAAAGGGAAGAAATGAGCGGAGCACTTCCAAATATGAATTGCTATCATGACTTTTATTTAGAGGATATAGATTTTGATATTTTGTCTGATGATTTAGGTGAAAATAGGATATTAGATGTGGATGCTCTTGTAAAGGCAACAATTAAAGTTGTGGAAAAAGAGGAATTCCAAATGATAGAAGATGCTTATAGTCCAGAGTTTGTGATTGATATGGAGAAGAAAAAATATGACCTTAATGTTATTCATGGACAAGGAAAGGCTGAAGTAATAGTAAAGGGAACAATCGATATTGACTCTTCTAATAGGCCAACAGAGATTTTGTTATGTAAAGGAAGATTAAACATCATAGATAAAAAGGTTTTGGAAGGAAAGGTTATAATTGAGGGAATAGTAAGCACGGATATATTATATAATACTCAAGATACAGAAAAGCCAGTTAATACTGCTTCTGATGAGTTTACTTTTACTGCTAATTTAGATATACCGGATACTAAAATAAGTATGACCTCCACTGCTAAGGCAGCATTGGAATTAATGGAGGCTACCATTGAAGGCGGAAGTATAGCTATTAAAGCAGTGGTTTCTGTAACTGCCCAAGTAAATTATGTGGAAGGAAAGGAATTCTTAATAGATTTAGCTCCTTCTGAAGATGTTGCACCACAGAAGAAAGCCAGTATTACCATATATGCAGTACAAAATGGAGACACTTTGTGGAAGATAGCAAAGAAATACTACTCAACAATTGATACCTTAGTCAATATAAATGAATTACCAGGGTCAGATAGTATTAAATCAGGAGATAAGCTCATAATACCTGGAAGAGCTGTAATGTAATTTCTTTCAGTTGTAAAAGCTGTAGCTTTGATTTACAATTTAGTTGTAAATCAAAGCTATTTTTATAGGCAGGTGAGAAGTTTGGGATTAAGATTTATATATGGTAGAGCAGGAAGTGGTAAAAGTAGCTTCTGTTTGAAAGAAATCCGGGAAGAAATTGAATCAAGTAGTATTAAAAGGCCTCTTTTTTTAATTGTACCAGAGCAATATTCCTTTATTGCGGAAAAAAATCTACTAAGTTCCGTTGGGGAAATGGGTTTATTAAATGCTACGGTTCTTAGCTTTAAAAGACTAGCTTTTAGAGTGCTAAGCGAGGCGGGAGGCTTAGCTAGGCCTCATCTTAATGAAGCAGGAAAGGTTATGCTTATAAACAAAATACTAGAGGACAACAGAAAAGATTTAGAAGTTTTTAATAGAATCAGTAAACAGCAGGGGTTTATCAAAATAATAGCTGATACAATCTCTGAATTTAAAAGATATGATATAGCTCCAGAGCAGCTAATAGAAACCGCTGAGTTTCTTCCTGAAAGCAAGGAATTAAAATATAAGCTTAAGGACTTAGCTCTAATATATAATATATATGAAACAAAGCTTCATGAAATATACATAGATGCTGAGGACGATTTAGCCCTCCTTTATGAAAAATTAGATGAATCAAATATGTTTAAAGATGCAATTATATGGTTTGATGAGTTTACTAGCTTTATTCCCGCTCAATATAAAATAATTGAAAAGCTATTAAAAGAGTCCTATAGAGTAAATGTAGCCTTATGCACTCAAAGAGTGACTCCTAAAGGTGAGATAGAACTCTTTGATTTAGTGAAAAATACTGAGGAAAAGCTATTAAATTTAATAAAAATAAATAACATTGCTTATGAAAAACCCTCAGATATAAATACTACCACTTCAATAAAATTTTCAGATAATAAGGAGCTTAGCTATCTAGAAAGGAATTTCTTCCTATATCCTTACAAACCATATAAAGAGACTATAAGTAATATAAGTTTATTTAAAAGTAGTAATGTGTATAGCGAAGTGGAAGAGGTTGCAAGAAATATCTTAAGCCTAGTACGGGATAAGGGCTTAAGATTCAGAGATATAGCAGTTTTATCAAGGAATCTAGAAAACTATGATAAATTGATTTCTGTAATATTTAATGAATATGGTATTCCATATTTCTTAGATATGAAAAGAGATATAGAAGGTAATCAACTTATTGTATTTATTAAAGCAGTTATTGAAATTAAGCTTAAGAACTGGTCTTATGAGTCTGTTTTTAGATTTCTTAAAACTGGCATTACTGGAATACCTGAAGAAGATATCGATATTTTAGAAAATTATGTCCTGGCAAATGGAATAAAAGGTTGGGAGTGGGAAGAAAAGTTTCAATACTCCTTCCAAGGAGATTTGAAGGTAGATATAAACCCAGTGGAGAAGGAATGCTTAGAAAAAGTTAATGAAACAAGAAAGCTTTTAAATCAAATGCTAAAACCCTTTCTTACCAAGTTAGAAGTGGCGAAAAAAGTAAAGGATATTGCTACTTACCTCTATAGCTTTTTAGAGGAAATAGATATGGAAAATAGACTTATAAGCATTTCAGATAGCTTTCGATTAAAGGGTCTTATAGATGAAAGTGAAGAGTATCAGGATATCTGGAATATTCTCATTAGGCTGCTCGATCAACTTGTAGAAGTTTTAGGGGATGAAGACATAACCTTAGATAAGTTTTCCAAATTGTTTAGTACGGGCTTAAAGGAATATAAGATGGGACTTATACCGTCTTCCTTAGATCAGGTTCAAATTGGAAATGTGGAAAGGGTTAAAAGTCATGAAATATTACACCTATTTGTCATAGGGGTTAATGATGGCGTATTCCCTAAAACAGATGAGGACCAGGGCATAATATCAGACTTAGATAGAAATGAACTTATGGAGTTAGGTCTTGAGCTAGCTAAGGATTCCTTAGAAAGGGCTTATGAAGAACAGTTTCTCGTATATTCTACCTTTGCTATACCTAAGGATAAGATATATTTAAGCTATCCCATGGCAGATTTGGAGGGAAAATCCATTAGAGCATCCCTTGTAATATCTAAATTGAAAAAGCTTTTTCCCAGGCTTATAGAGGGAAATGATAGGGAGCTTACGAGGCCCCGGGAGCTAGCTCTATTGACCTCACCAGAGGCTACCTTAAAAGAACTTCTATTGGCCCTTAGAAACGAACTAGAGGGTATAACGCAAAATAACCTATGGTGGGAAGTATTGAGTTGGTATAGGAGTGATCCGAAATGGAAGGAATATAGTGAAAGTGCTTTTAAGGGCTTATTTTACGATAATACCCCTGTTGTATCTTCCGAGAAAATAAACGAGCTATATAAAAAGCCTTATAAATTCAGCGTTTCTAGAATTCAAAGTTATGTAGAATGCCCATTCTCTTACTATGTAAAGTATGGATTAAATACAGCTGAAAGAAAAATACATCAGCTCACATATCCAGATATCGGGTCCTTAATGCATAATGTTTTAGATGATTTTTCGAGAACTATTGAGCAGGAAAAAATAGATTGGAAGAATCTTGATGATAAATGGTGTAAGGGAGCTATAGATATATTAGTAGAAAAGAAAGCTAAAGAGCTAAAGATATTTAATAGTTCAGAAAGATTTAAGTATTATAAGGAAAGACTTAAAAAAATACTTAACAGGTCTATTTGGGCCATAGCTACTCAGGTGAAAGCTGGTAATTTTAAGCCTTTTGGACATGAAACCGCCTTTAATACTGGTGCTGCCTTTCCTCCGATTCAGTTAGTTTTGCCCTCCGGAGATACCGTAGAACTTATAGGAAGAATAGATAGGATAGATGAGCTGGAGGATGAAGGGGAAAATATATATGTAAGGATAGTTGATTATAAATCAGGTAACAAAAGCTTTAAGCTAAGTGACGTGTATTATGGTCTCCAATTTCAACTGTTGGTTTATCTGGATGTTATTTTATCAAACCAGGAGGAACTAAAGGATAAAAAATATCTTCCAGGTGCAATTTTCTATTTTAATATTGAAGATCCTTTAGTAGAGACGAGCAAGGAATTAACTAAGGAAGAGATAGAAGATAATATATTAAAAAAGCTTAAGCTTAAGGGCTTACTCTTAGAAGATGCAAGAGTTGTTAAGGAAATGGATAAGGGCATTAATGGGTACTCTCTGATTATTCCCGCCAGAATAAATAAGGACGGATCTTTAGGTAGTTCCTCCACTGCCAGCCTTTCCCAGTTTGAGATGCTTAGGACATATGTTAGAAGCTCTATATTAGAATTTGTAAGAGAGATGTTAGAGGGTAATATTAGTATTCGACCATATAAGAAAAAGGATTATACTGCTTGTAGCTACTGCAATTATGCAGCTATATGCCGGTTTGATCCAGGAATTAAGGGAAACAATTATAGGATACTAAAGGATTTAAGCGACGAAAAGGTATGGGAGTTGATAAAAGATGACAGATGAAATTGTTAGTGTAGGTCCTAATTGGACTAAGGAGCAGCTTCAAGCTATAAAAAGACACAAGGGGAATCTTCTAGTTGCAGCAGCAGCAGGTTCTGGTAAGACTGCAGTACTTGTAGAAAGAATATTAAGGAAAATATCTGATGAAGAGAGTCCGTGTGACATAGATAGCTTTTTAGTAGTTACCTTTACTAATGCGGCAGCTTCTGAGATGAAGGAAAAAATAGAAGCCGCTATAGCTAGAGCACTAGATAAAAGTCCCGAAAATAAGAGGCTTCATAGGCAACTCTCCTTACTAGGTAGGGCAAGCATAACAACAATTCATTCCTTTTGTCTTAAGGTTATAAAAAGTAATATACATTTACTAAATATAGACCCCTCCTTTAAAATGGCTGATAACACAGAAATTATACTATTGAAACAGGAAGCAATAAATGAACTCTTTGACAAGAAATATGAAGAGCACCCTGAGGAATTTTTAAAATTAGTTGAATGCTATAGTTCAGAAAGAGATGATATAAGGCTTCAGGAGATAATCCTAGAAATTTATAATTTTGTAATGAGCGGACCTTGGCCAGAAATATGGCTTAAAGATGCGGCGGAAGCCTTCAATATGGATGAAAGCACTATAATTGAAAACACAAAATGGTATTATATTTTTTATGAAAGCTTTAAAATACAAATAAATAGTTTTATTAAGAGACTTGAGGAAGGGATAAGCTTAACAGAGGATGGCTTTGGACTTATGCCTTATAGGGAAACCTTAATAGATGATTTAGACAAACTTCAGGATTTTTTAAATGTAGATAAGAGAAGTTATGAAAATTTGTATAAAAAAGCGTCTACCTTAAAATTGATAAACCTTAAAAGATGTCCTAAAGATGCAGATAAGATAATAGGGGAAAGGGTTAAATATATAAGGGATGAGGTTAAAGTTGAACTTTCAAAGCTTTTAAATGAAAGCTTTCAACACACAAAAGAAGGAATAATAGAATATACAGCAACCATGTATCCAGTAATAAAGTGCCTTGTGGAATTGGTTATAGAATTTGAAGCTACCTATGCAAGGCTAAAAAGGGACAGAAATATTCTTGATTTTAATGATTTGGAACATTTTTGCTTGGAGATATTAACGGAGGTTCAAGAGGGTGAGCCCATACCTTCAAAGGTGGCAGTATTATATAGTGAAAAATTTAATGAGATTTTAGTTGATGAATATCAGGATAGTAATCAAGTGCAAGATGTAATATTTAGCATGATATCAAGAAAAGGCTCCAATAGTAATATGTTTATGGTAGGGGATGTTAAGCAAAGTATATATAAATTTAGACAAGCTGAGCCGGCAATATTTTTAAATAAGTATTTTTCCTATGATAACGTAGAGGAGGAGAAAGATTCCTTCAATGAGAAAATTCTTCTATTTAAAAATTTCAGAAGTAGGCATGAAATAATAAATGGTGTTAACTACCTGTTTTCTAGACTTATGTCACCTGAAATTGGAGAAATAGATTATAACCAGGATGAAGAGCTTAACTATGGAGCAGATTTTAAAGAATTAGAAGAGGGGAATACTTTAAGTGTAGGAGGCCCCATCGAGCTTCATCTTATTGAAAAGGAAAAAATAGTAACTGAAGCTATAGAGGAAGAAGATATTCAGGAGGAAGAACAAGTAGACAATATACAGCTTGAAGCAAGATTTATTGGGAAGAGAATAAAGGAACTTATAACAGAAGGTTTCCAAATTTACGATAAAAATCAAAAGAAGTATAGAAAACTTCAATATAGGGATATAGTTATCCTACTTAGAGCTACAAAGAGATGGTCTGAAAGCTTTATGGAAGAACTAAAGCTTTTAGCTATACCTGTTTATTCTGATGGAGCAACTGGTTATTTTGAGACCATTGAAGTCAAAACTGTTATTAGCCTACTGCAAATAATAGATAATCCCTTGCAGGATATTCCGTTACTTGCAGTACTCCACTCCCCTATATTTTCCTTCACACCTGGGGAACTTATAGATATGAGGGCATTAAATAGAGATATGAGCTTTTATAATCTATTACAATTAGGAAGGAACGAATCTGAAAAGATAGATCAATTCCTAACCAAATTAGAGGGTTACAGGGAAAAGGCAAAGTATATGCCTATAGACGAGCTTATATGGTATATTTACGCAGATACGGCCTATATGGGATATGTGAGCGCTATGCCCAGCGGTCTTCAAAGAAGGGCTAATTTGAGAATCCTATTTCAAAGAGCTAAGCAATTTGAAGAAACCTCTTATAAGGGACTTTTTAATTTTATAAATTTTATAGAAAGATTAAAAAAGAGTAGCACGGATTTAGGAAGTGCGAAAATTCTAGGGGAAAATGAAAATCTAGTAAGGATTATGAGTATTCATAAGAGTAAGGGTTTGGAATTCCCTGTGGTATTTTTATCAGGAATCGGGAAAAACTTTAATAAGTCGGATTCAAAAGGTAAAATTCTCCTACATAAAACTATAGGTATTGGGGCAGATTTTGTTGACCTGGTTAAGAGGATAACCCACAGCACCATAATTAAAAATACTATAAAGAAAAAGATTATGGTAGAAAATTTATCTGAGGAACTGAGAGTGTTATATGTGGCTATGACCAGAGCTAAGGAAAAATTGATCATAACTGGAGCTGTGAAGGACATAGAGTCCTCAATAGAAAGATGGGAGGGCACCTTAGAAGAAAAGGGTAAACTATCAACCTTCGACATGCTAAAGGGGAGAAGTTATTTAGACTGGATTTGCTTTGCCCTAATAAGGCATAAGGCTTTTGAAACTTTTCTAAAGGAAATAAGGGGAGAAGCTTTAGATGTAAATTCTAAAGCTTGTGATAATACCTGGCAGATAAGCCTTTGGAGTAAAAATCAACTAGTAATAGATAAAGTAGTTGCAAATGAAGAAAATATTCACTCTAAGGATATGGAAAGCTTTATAAAGGAACTTTTAAATAACAAAAAAGAAATAGATTATAAAAATGTCCATGAAATGCTAAATTGGGAATATAAATATAAGGCAGCAATTACTATTGCCCCTAAAATCTCCATTTCTGAGCTTAAGAGGAGAAAGGAGGAGGAAGTTACACCAGGGAAAGAATTATATAAAGATAATAGATTTGAAAGGCCTAGGTTTATACTAAAGTCAGAAAATGGAGGAAAACAATTTACAGCAGCGGAACGAGGCACACTATTTCACTTGGTGATGCAGCATATTGATATAAAATTCTGCGAAAACATGGAAGATATAAAACTTCAAGTTAATGCTATGGTAGAGAAAGAATTGATGTCTAAAGAAGAAATGAATTTGATAAACATAGATAAAATATACAACTATTTTACAACTAATATAGGTAAAAGATTGAGAGCTTCTGAGAAAACGTTTCGGGAAGTCCCATTTTATATACCTATTAAATTAACTGAACTTGAAAAAGATTTAGATGTGCATATTTATGGAAAAGAATTCATACTCTTGCAAGGAATAATTGATTGTTATTTTGAGGAAGAAGATGGATTAATATTAATAGATTACAAAACTGATCACGTAAATGAAGAGAATATAAAAGAGGTAGTAGAAAGGTATACCATACAAATTGACTATTATACTATGGCACTAGAAAGGATAACTGGTAAGAAAGTAAAGGAGAAATATTTGTATTTCTTTTCCTTAAATGTATTTCAGATTATTAAATAAATATTCATTGTACTTGCATTTTTCTATATTAATGTTATAATCAAATTAATGTTTTTTGAAGTATTTTTCTGTAAAATTCAAAATGAGGGGTGATTATATGAAAAAGTTGGAAGTCATAATTAGGCCTGAAAAGCTTGAAGAATTAAAGGCAGCTCTAAATGATATAGGGATAAAGGGTCTCACTGTTTCTACAGTTATGGGCTGTGGAAATCAGAAGGGCAGAAAGGAAATTTACAGAGGTACTGTGCTTAATATCAATCTTTTAAATAAAATTAAGGTAGAAACTGTAATTAGGGATGAAATATTAGATGAGATCACTAAGGTTATTACAGAGACAGTTAGAACTGGGGTCGTAGGGGACGGAAAAATATTTGTATATAATGTAGAAAACGCAATAAGAATTAGAACAGGTGAAGAGGGAGAAACTGCTATTTAGAACCTTTAGCGCTTTACTTATTTAAATTGATAAAACGTTTTTGAGATATCTTAATAAAAAAATATTATTATGCAATAACATGAATTACACTTCTAAGCTTTAGAAGTGTAATTTTTACAACAAAAGGATTAAATATAATCTTTTGTAATTATAGGAGGTAGGTGTTTCGTAATGTCTAAAAGTATTGGATTTCCTTTAAATCAAGGGATGTATGATTCCAGTTTAGAGAAGGATAGTTGTGGTGTTGGTTTTGTAGCAAATATCAAAGGAGAAAAATCCCATGATATTGTAAAGAAAGGTATACAGGTTTTAGTTAACCTTACCCATAGGGGAGCTGTAGGCTCTGATCCGAATACTGGAGATGGTGCTGGTATAATGGTTCAGATTCCA
The DNA here is from genome assembly GCA_036507955.1 of Clostridiaceae bacterium. Classification (GTDB taxonomy): domain Bacteria; phylum Bacillota; class Clostridia; order Clostridiales; family Clostridiaceae; genus DATCIH01. Next base: position 48,007 of record DATCIH010000074.1, read on the forward strand.
GATGAATTTTTTAGAATTAGCTGCGATAATTTGGGAATTGAACTACCAAAGCTTGGGGAATATGGAGTTGGAATGGTGTTTTTACCTAAGGAACCTGCTTTAAGACTTCAATGTGAAGGGATTTTAGAAAGAGCTATAGAAGAAGAAGGACAAAAGGTTTTGGGCTGGAGGAATGTTCCAACAGACAACCGAGGCATAGGTGAAACGGCAAAGGGTACTGAGCCTATAATAAGACAGGTTTTTATAGGAAGCAAGAGCAAAACTCAACAGGATTTTGAAAGAAAACTATATGTAATAAGAAAGAGATCTGAAAGCGAAGTTAATAGGCTTGTGGCAAGAAGCACAGAATATTTTTATATCTGTAGTTTATCAAGTAGGACTATAGTATATAAAGGATTGCTTTTAGCAAATCAAATAAAAGGCTTTTATATAGATTTAGATGATTATAATTTTAAAAGTGCTATAGCTTTAGTTCATCAAAGATATAGCACAAATACTTTTCCTACTTGGGATTTAGCCCAACCCTTTAGATATTTAGCCCATAATGGTGAGATAAATACTATAAGAGGTAATCGAAACTGGATGAATGCAAGAGAAGGAGTATTAAGCTCTGAGGTTTTTGGAAAGGACATTAGTAAACTTTTCCCTTTAGTTAATTCAGAAGGAAGCGATTCTGCCTCCTTAGATAACATTTTAGAACTTTTAGAAGCAGACGGCAGAAGCCTAGCTCATTCTATTATGATGCTAATTCCTGAAGCTTGGAATGGAAACAAAGCTATGGATGAAGAAAAAAGAGCTTTTTATGAGTATCATGGTTCCTTGATTGAACCCTGGGATGGACCTGCAGCTGTAGCCTTTACTGATGGTGTGCAGGTTGGAGCTACCTTAGACAGAAATGGATTAAGACCTTTAAGGTATGTAATAACTAAAAGTGGACTTGCTGTAGCTGCCTCAGAAGTAGGAGTTTTAGATTTTAAACCCGAGGAAATTGCTCAAAAAGGAAAGCTTGAATCAGGAAGAATGTTTTTAATTGATACAGAAAAAGGTATAATAATAGACGATGAAAAGCTTAAAATGGAAATAAGCAGGGCGAAACCCTATAAAGCTTTTATTGAAGAAAACAAAAGAACTTTAAAGGATTTTACTGCTATTGTAGAGGATTCTGAAATAAACCCAGAGGCACTTAAAGAGAAGCAACAGGCCTTTGGTTACACTTTAGAAGATTTAAGAGTTATATTGAAAGCCATGGCTAGAGATGGAAAGGAACCTATAGGTTCTATGGGAAATGACACTCCTCTTGCTGTTTTATCAAATAAATCTCAGGTTTTATTTGCATACTTTAAGCAACTTTTTGCTCAGGTTACTAATCCGCCTATAGATCCTTTAAGGGAAGAACTGGTTATGTCACTCATAAATTATATTGGTTCTCAGGAAAATATATTAAGTAAGGAGCTACCAAAGCATCCTTTTATAGAAATTGATAAGCCCATACTAACAGACCTAGATATTGCAAAAATCAAAGGCCTTAGAGATAAGGATTTCAAGACCACAACAATTCCTACAACCTTCAAGTATGATACTGGGGTAGATGGTTTTAAGGAGTCACTTGAAAAGATTTGTGAAAGGGCTTCTAAGAGAATTAAGGAAGGTTACAATATACTTGTTTTAAGCGATAAGAATGTTGATTCGTATGAAGCAGCAATTCCGAGTTTACTTGCAGTAGCTGCAGTACATCATCATTTAATAAGGGAGAAAACTAGAACAAAAGTTTCTATTATTGTCGAAACGGGTGAGGCAAGGGAAACCATGCACTTTGCTCTATTACTTGGCTATGGAGCAACTGCAATAAATCCATACTTAGCCTTCCAGTCAATTAAACAGATAAATAGGGATGGGGAGCTTGAGGGCATACCCTTTGATAAAGCGGAGAAAAATTACATTAAGGCAATTTGTGGAGGTCTTTTAAAGATAATATCTAAGATGGGGATATCAACTCTTCAAAGCTACCATGGAGCTCAAATATTTGAAGCCATAGGTATAAATAATGAGTTTATAGATAAATATTTTGTAGGTACACCTTCAAGAATTGGAGGAATAGGAATTGAAACTGCAGCTATGGAGGTATTATATAGACATAATAATGCTTTCAATAAGCTAAGAAAGCCTATTTCTGTTTTAGATGTTGGTGGTAACTATTCTTGGAGAAAAGGTGGAGAATTCCATCTATTCAATCCGGACACAATATATAAGCTTCAAGTATCTGCAAGAACAAATAATTATAAGATATTTAAAGAATATTCTACCTTAATTAATGAACAGGATAAAAATCTTTGTACTATCCGAGGTTTATTTAAATTAGATTATTCAAATTCAATTCCTATAGAAGAGGTAGAGCCTGCATCTGAGATAGTTAAAAGGTTCTGTACCGGAGCTATGTCCTTTGGTTCTATAAGTAAGGAAGCCCATGAAACTATGGCTATTGCTATGAACAGACTAGGTGGTCGAAGCAATACTGGAGAGGGTGGAGAAGAAGCAGAACGCTTTACACCGGATGCTAACGGAGATTTAAGAAGAAGTGCCATTAAGCAGATCGCTTCAGCTCGTTTTGGAGTTACTACTGAATATTTAGTAAATGCAGATGAACTACAAATAAAGATGGCTCAAGGAGCAAAACCTGGAGAAGGTGGCCAACTTCCTGGCAAAAAGGTAGATGTAGAGATTGCTAAAGTTAGACATTCAACTCCAGGAATTGATTTAATATCACCACCACCACACCATGATATTTATTCTATTGAAGATCTTGCTCAACTAATATTTGATTTAAAATCTGTAAATCCAAGTAGTAGAGTAAGTGTTAAACTTGTATCAGAGGTAGGGGTTGGTACTGTTGCTGCGGGAGTCGTAAAGGCACATGCAGATTTAATATTAATTAGTGGCCATGATGGTGGTACTGGAGCATCTCCTGTGTCTTCAATAAAACACGCTGGACTGCCTTGGGAGCTAGGTCTTGCTGAAACTCAGCAGGTGTTACTTCTAAATGATTTAAGGAGCAGAGTTCGCATACAAGCTGATGGACAACTTAAAACCGGAAAGGATGTTGCTATAGCAGCACTACTTGGCGCTGAGGAGTTTGGCTTTGCAACTACAGCATTAGTCGTTTTAGGTTGTGTAATGCTTAGAAATTGCCAGTTGAACACCTGCGATATGGGTATTGCAACTCAGGATCCAGAACTTAGAAAGAATTTTAAAGGAAAGCCAGAGCATCTGGTTAACTTTTTTAATTTCCTAGCTCAAGAGGTTAGGGAGGTAATGGCAGGCTTAGGCTTTAGAACCATGAATGAAATGATAGGTAGAGTAGATAAAATACAGGTTAAAGATGCTATAAATCATTGGAAAGCAAAGGGACTAGACCTTTCTAAAGTATTATATAAGCCAGATATGCCTAAAAGGATTAAGCCTTATTGTGTAATAGAACAAGAACATGGGCTTGAAAAATCAATGGATTATAAGCTAATAGAGATTGCAGCATTGGCTTTAAGCAATAAGAAATCAGTTAGAGCAAGCTTTGAGATTAAAAATGTTAACAGAACAGTTGGAGCTATGCTCAGTGGACAAATAGCTAAAAAATATGGTTCTAAAGGACTCCCAGAGGATACGATTGTATATACCTTTAATGGATCTGCAGGCCAGAGCTTTGGTGCCTTTGGTGTTCGTGGCTTATCACTTATATTAAATGGTGATGCTAATGATTATGTAGGAAAAGGTCTCTCTGGTGGTAAGATAATAATAAAAACTCCTAAGGAAGCAACCTATAAACAAGATGACAATGTAATAGCAGGTAATATAATTTTATATGGTGCTACCGCTGGGGAAATATATGTAAATGGTCTTGCAGGAGAAAGGTTCGCTGTTAGAAACAGTGGGGCACGGGCAGTGGTGGAGGGAATTGGAGATCATGGCTGCGAGTACATGACTGGTGGAGTAGTAGTAGTTCTAGGAAAGACAGGAAGAAACTTTGCGGCAGGAATGAGCGGAGGTATCTCATATGTTTTAGATGAGGAGGATACTTTTACAAGTAAGGTTAATATGGATCTAGTTGAAATATCCCTTCTGAATCTTAGTGAGGATATTTTAGAGGTTCATAAAATGATAGAAGCTCACTATAAATATACAGATAGTGTTAAAGCTAAAAAGATACTTGATGCTTGGGATAAATACAAAGGAAAGTTTAAAAAAATAATACCAACAGCTTATAAACTTATTCTAGAAAATTTAAAGCTGGAAGCAAAAGCTGATAGCAAGTAAGGGGTGCGGATATATGGGAAAATTATATGGATTTAAAGAGTACAAAAGAGAAACTGCGGATAAGCGCCCTGTTAAGGTCAGAATTAAGGACTTTAATGAGCTTTATAATGCTTTCCCAGAGGATAAGCTAAGAAATCAAGGGGCTAGATGTATGAACTGTGGTATTCCTTTTTGTAGCTGGGGTTGTTCCATAGGAAATTTAATGCCTGATTGGAATGATATGGTTTTTAAGGGAGAATGGGAAAAAGCATATGAAAGATTATGTTTAACTAATAACTTTCCTGAGTTTACTGGCAGAATTTGTCCTGCTTTATGTGAAGGAGCTTGTACACTCGGAGTTAATAGAGAAGCAGTTTCAATAAAAGAGATTGAGCTGGATATAATTGAAAAAGCATTTAAAGAGGGTTGGGTAAAGCCTAATCTACCAAAAGTAAGAACTGGAAAGAATGTAGCGGTTATTGGCTCTGGACCCTCCGGACTCGCAGCTGCAGCAGAACTTAATTCAGTAGGTCACAATGTTACTGTTTTTGAAAGGGATAACGAGATTGGTGGCCTCTTAAGATATGGTATACCTAATTTTAAACTAGAAAAAAGCATAGTGAATAGAAGAGTGGAAATCATGAAGGCAGAGGGAGTACAATTTAAAATAAATACAAATGTTGGGTTTGATTTTACGAAAGAAGAACTAATGGACAATTTTGATTCAGTTATTCTAACTGGAGGTTCAACGGTGGCAAGAGATTTATCCATAGAAGGAAGAGAACTAAAGGGAATACATTTTGCTATGGAGTTTTTATCTCAAGCTAATAAAAGGATAATTGGAGAGGAAATAACTGATGTAGAAATCAGTGCAAAGGATAAGATAGTATTAGTTATTGGCGGGGGAGATACAGGCTCAGACTGTATTGGAACCTCAATAAGACAGGGCGCAGCTAAAGTATACCAATATGAAATTCTGCCAAAACCTCCCTTAGATAGAGATGCTACTATGCCTTGGCCTAACTTCCCAAGAACCCTAAAAACAACTACCTCTCATGAAGAAGGTTGTATAAGAGGTTGGAACATTGGTAGCAAAAGATTTATTGGGTTAGATGGTAAGGTTACAGATTATGAAGGAATTCAGCTTGAATGGAAAACTGATGCTAATGGAAGAATGAATATGGTAGAGCTACCTGGAACAGAATTTACTCATCCTGTTGATTTAGTCCTCCTTGCAATGGGTTTTCTTCATCCTCAGCATGAAGGCATATTAGAACAATTAGATGTAAAATTAGATGGTCGAGGGAATGTTGTAACGGATGGAAACTTTATGACGGATAAGGACGGCATCTTTGCAGCAGGAGATATGAGAAGAGGTCAATCGCTTGTGGTGTGGGCAATAAATGAGGGAAGAATAGTAGCAAAAAACGTTGATAAGTATTTAATGGGCGAAACAGCCTTAAGAGGTTAATATAGATTAAATCTAGGCAAGCCATAATTATGGCTT
>DATCIH010000075.1:0-2488 GCA_036507955.1 Clostridiaceae bacterium
CTAACTGCAGAAGGAATTATAAAACCCCCTAGCATTACAGTGGCTTAAACAAGCAAAAAACAATATTCAGTTTTTTTAAAACCTATCAAGGCTTAGTTAAACTCGTCCTTCTAGCTAAAGTCAAGTGCAATTTTCACGCTAGCATCTATATATTCTATGTCAATATGCCTTAGTTTATAAGTTGCGTTTCTTCCATTATAACACAAATCAGGTCCAATTTTTATTATATATCAATTAGGGTTTACTCTCTCAACTAAAATGATAACACTACATAATACTGTTGAAATATAGGTTTAGATCATCTATATATTTATGAATTCACCTAAGTTCTCAAAAAAAACAGTTTCCGGAAGGGTATCTTTGACCTTTAAATAACTCTTCATTGTTTGATTAATCCAACCAAATGTGTCCATCTCTCTGTAAGGGAAATGAACCAAGACAATTTTCCTTGGCTTTATATATTTTTCAATCACCTGTCTTGCCGTAGGAAGACCTATATAAGGAAATGGTGCAATAAGCAAATCAATATTTTTATGAATTATATCCAAGTGAATGTAGTTTTCTTTTGTTGGCTTTGCATCTCCGACGTGCAGTACTCTTTTCCCAGCTATATCTACAAGGTATGCTAGATTGCGAATATCCATATGTTCTTTCCCATCGTGAAGCATGGAAATCGATTGAATCTCTATCTCATTTATATTAATATCTTCAGTTTTGCCAAGTCCGTCTTCTAAATTTATCAATCTTTTACTTTCAACGTTAGGAAAACCTTGCTTTATCTCCATAACAACTTTTGAAGGAGCTAACATGAATGTTTTTTTACTATTGTTCAAAAAGCTCGCTGTACTCTCAGCATCAAAATGATCTGTGTGGTTATGGGTAAAAAGTAAGGCATCAATGTTTTTAAATTGGTTAGTTCCTGAAATCATAAGTTTCTTTGTTTCATCTGAAGGATTCTTATAAATTGGCAATATCGAGTTGCAAAACCCGTCTATCATTATTTTACTATCATTATATTCCAATAGAATTCCAGCGTTTGAGATATATGTCACTTTACAAAATTGTTCCATTTAAGTCTCTCCCTATAACATCTCATCACACTTAATTATTTTTAATGGTGTAAATATCTGAAAATTCTATTTTAATCACTTTCTACTGCCACTTCGGGTAACTCTATGATAAATTCGCTTCCTTTACCTAATTCACTAATAACGCTGATCCTACCATATCATTCATCAAATTCTTTCTCTGGAGAAGTTCATTCTAAGTCTTTCCTTCAGAAATTCATTTTTATAATATTTGGGGATGCTATTCATCTCACTATTGAATAATAGTGTAATATATTTTATTCATAACTACAACTCCCCACAATCCAATATTATTAAAATTATTATTTATGAATAATAGCATATACCTACCGCAGCTATTAGACAAGGTTTAACTTTATGTCTTTAATTCCCTCTGGATAGGCGATAAACTTGAGACTTTTATGAAGGAAGGGCACTATTGCTAAATATAATAATTTTAATGAAAATCGTAATTATTTCTAATTCTTGGATTAATTGTGATTTAAACGTTTATAATACTAATAATGTAATTTAAATATGGATCTTAAAATCAAATAAATATTATTTATAAAATGAGGTGATTATGATGCGAATACCTAAACATATTGGAATTATCCCAGATGGAAATAGAAGATGGGCAACTTCAAATGGAATGAGTAAAGAAAAGGGATATGCAACTGGACTCGAACCAGGTTTAGCGGTCTTTAAGCTATGTGAGCAAATTGGCATTAAAGAAATAACATATTATGGCTTTACTATGGATAATAACAAACGACCAACAATTCAAAGGCAAGCATTTACCGAGGCGTGCGTTAATGCTGTTAAAATGCTTACACAGGAAAATGCTTCATTATTGGTAGTTGGAAATAGTGAATCACCGATGTTTCCATGTGAATTAAATAGCTATACCACTAGAAAAACTTTTGGCAGGGGTGAAGTAAAAGTTAATTTTCTTGTTGATTATGGTTGGGAATGGGATTTAAGCCATCTGAAGGTTACTGGAAATAAAAAAACAGATATACTTAACGGCATAAAATCTTCTGATATATCAAGAATTGATTTAATTATACGTTGGGGAGGTAGAAGAAGATTAAGTGGTTTTTTGCCAGTACAATCTATTTATGCGGATTTTTATGTAATTGATGAATGTTGGCCAGATTTTGAACCAGATCACTTCTATCAAGCATTAGAATGGTATAATAAACAAGACATTACCCTTGGTGGTTAAAAATAAGAGGTAAATTATTTACTATGGAAGTCCTCCTAGATATTCTTTTATTCTAGGACAAACGCATCAATTAGTTTTTTAGATATAAAGGATGCCAGATAGACAAGGTATTACCTATTTGTTTTATCTTTGGCATTCTTTTATTGTTATTTACTATTTTTATGGGTCAACAAAAAAAAGTAGAGGATTTTAG
>DATCIH010000076.1:0-11031 GCA_036507955.1 Clostridiaceae bacterium
TGTCTCACAACGGCATAATTCAAATGATAAACGAAAAAAATCCAGATGTCATTGCAATATCCTGTTCGATGACATTCAATATTTCTAAAGTGCAGAACTTAATTGAGGCAATAAAAAGTTCAGGGATATCTATTCCTATAACTGTGGGTGGCTATCCTTTCAACCTGGATAAGTGTCTGTGGAAGAAAATTGGTGCAAATGCTTATTCTGGTGATTTTGAAGGTGCTCATTCTATATCAGAAAGCTTTTCTAGTGTGGTCAAAAATGAAGTCATATGATGAAAAGTGGATTGTAATTGCCTGCGATTGTAATTTCATAATAACTGATATTATTGCAATTAAAAATTTGAATGTAAATATAAATATAAAGGATCCAGCATCTAAGATAATATCAGATTATGATATGAATAAGTTTTTAGATTTTACTCTAATATTAAGAAATGAAAAGGCATCATTTGGGGATAAAATGGGTGTTGTTGTTGATAAAAGTTCAGTAACTGTTATGGATTTTGGAGGAGTTGAATACGGAGATAATTATATTATTATAGCTTTTTCAAATTACCTCGCTCTTTATGAGGAGCTAATAAAGCTAGACAATGACCCTATAAATTATTTGCGTGAAAAAATGAAATATTATAGTGTTTCTCCTGGTAATTACCAAGAACTTTCTGGGCTTAACAATGAAGTAATCAATATGCAAAAGGATCTCTTTAAGAAGAATATAGTTATTTTGGACCTAATATATAAGAAAGAGGAAATGAATAAAGAACTAGAAGTGCTTAATGCCACCAAGGATAGAATTTTCTCAATAATTGGCCATGATTTGCGTGCACCTTTAGCCAATATAATTCAAAGTATGAACTTGATAGCTTATGATAAGCTGATATATGAAGAGTGGAAACAGGGAAATTTCTTTAGTAACCTTAGTAATTCAGCAGCAAATACCATGCACTTACTTGAAAATCTTTTAGAATGGTCAAAAAGTCAACTGGGTGAATTATCTTTTTTCCCAAGAAATTTTATTTTACTGGGATCAATACGACCTGTTATAGATCTTTTAAAAGGAGTTGCAGCGCAAAAGAGGATTACTATTGTTGAAGAATTAAGCCATAACCCTTATGTATTTGCTGATCAACGAATGATTGAAGTAATTTTGAGAAATCTTGTTTCAAATGCATTAAAATTCACAAATGAAGATGGTCAAATAAATATTAAAGTTACTACGGAAAAAGAATTTGTAAAAATAGTCATAATCGATAACGGGCTAGGGATGTCGCAAGAGAAAATAGAGACTCTTTTCGATTTAAATAAGAATAATGTTGCTCGCGGTACTAAAGGTGAAAAAGGAACAGGTTTTGGTCTAGTGCTCTGTAAGAACCTGATAGAACAGAATGGCGGTTCTATTTCTATATGCAGCCAAATTGGAAAGGGCTCAGAGTTTATTTTCACAGTTCCATTATCAAAAATAGAGGAGATATAATAAAAATGAAAAAAGAGATGATCCCAATAAAATTAAGTAGTATTACACGAGGAGCAATGGCGATAGCACTTATCTTTGTTTCCTTTTCCTTGTTTAGAGGCGTCACAAATATATTAAATGCATTATTAGTCCCGCTAACTTTATATCTTAGTTCAATAAATCAGAAGAAAAAGCAAATCTTTACACTTTATTCTGTAGTGATCATATTCTGTTTAATATTTTTCAATATGCAATTCTTTTTTATAATATTTTACTGTTGCATAGCGTTTTTAATCTTAAAACTGCGCGAGAAAAATATAAATGCAGTGTTATCTGCACTAATATTAACACTTACTATAAGTTTCAGCTTCTGGATTGGCATCATGCTTACAGATTATTTTTTCCTCACCAATATGAACGATGTTATATTGAAAGTATTAAGAGGAAATTTTTTCGCATATGGTATGATGCTTATTATCGAAGGTGCTTTGGTTGCAGTAAGTCAGCTATTCATATCCAGAATGTTCTATAAAAGACTTTTAAGCATTTATAAATAAAACTGCATTGCTGGACTTATGCGTATATATCTGAAAACTCTATATTCATTTTTTCTGCATAGTTAAGGCTAATATTGTCTTCAGTTTTTTCTTTAGTTTCATTTATCGTTATAATTGGAAGTTTAATAATAAAAGTACTTCCCTCACCATAAATACTTTTTATAGTAATTGTACCACCATGCATTTCAACAAAAGCTTTAACTAGAGATAATCCTATACCACTTCCTTCGTTATTTCTATGAGAAATATCGTCAACCTGCAAAAATCTTTCGAAAATCTTTTTCTTGTTCTCATCTGTTATTCCTATACCTGTATCCTGGACAGAAATAAATATATTTTCTTCTTTATCAGACATATTTACCGTTATCTTTCCATTTGCATTAGTGAACTTTATCGCATTAGAAATAAGATTAAATATTATCGTTTCTATTTTGTCTGTATCACAAGAAGTAATCTTTTCTTCTACATCTGTATCAAATATAAGTTCAATCTGCTTACTTTCAACAAAGCTTGCCACAGATAAAGTTATATCCTCAACAACTTTCACAATGTTAACATTCTGCCTATTCATGTTAATAAATCCAGAATCTATTTTAGTAATGTCTATTAAATTATTTATAAGTCTTATTAACCTATAGTTATTCTGCTTTATAATACCGCTATATTTATATAACTTATTTTTTATATCTTGTTCATCTATATCCTCAATAATAATATTTGTCATCTGCAAAGCAGCAACAATTACATTTATAGGTGTTTTTAATTCATGAGAAATATTTGCCAGAAATTGTAATTTTATGTCATTTGCCTCTTCTGCTTCTTTTAGGGCAGTTCTAAGCTTTCTTTCTGCGCTTTGATTTCTTATCATGGATTTTACGATAGCGAGAAGAACATGAAAATCAATAGGTTTTATGAGATAATTATCAGCTCCGCATTCTAGCCCATTAACCAAATCTTCACTTTTTGTATAAAATGAAGAAATACAAAGTATGGGTATATATTCAGTAACGGGATTTAACTTAAGCTGTACGCACACCTCATAACCTGTGATATCTGGGAGATCAATATCTAGAATAATTAAGTTTGGCTTTTCAGTTTCTGCTTTTTCCAAGGCTTCCTTTCCACAGGCTGCCTGTTTAATTTCATAGTTGGCATTACTAAGAATCTTTGATAAAATACAGCGACTAGTTTCATCATCATCTACAATTAAAATCTTTATTTTTTTAATACATTCCATTACTTAACAGTCCTTTCCCTTTACTCATTTAATCATTTGTTTTATATTTAAGTGGGTATTCCGACACATCCGAACATTAAATAAAAATTATACGGACTTCTTGTCGGTCGATATGATTTTACATTATATTTGAGTTATATTCAATATTTTTGTATTCTATGTAAAATTATCTTGTAATTTATTTCCTATATACATATAATTACTTTACTAGGTTTAAGAGGAGGATATTTTAAATGCAAACAAAAAAGATTCAAATTGTTATTGCAGATGATAATAGAGAATTTAGGGATATCCTAAATGAATATCTTAATAATCAAACTGATATGGAAGTCATAGGTGCTGCTAGAGATGGTGTAGAAGCTTGTGAGATGATATATGCAAAGCAGCCTGACATAGTTGTTCTAGATATAATCATGCCTCATCTGGACGGTCTTGGCGTTCTTGAGAAAATTAACTCCAAACATATGGAAAAGAAACCACAAACGATTATTCTTTCTGCTGTTGGGCAAGAAAAAATAACTCATAGTGCATTAGAATTAGGTGCTGAATATTATATAGTAAAGCCCTTTGATATGGAGGTCCTTGTATCAAGAATTAGGCAACTTCAATCTACTGAAAATAGTGCAGTTATTCGTTCTAATGCCTCATATTCGTTTAACTCAAAGCAGAAAGAATCTAGTAGTAACAGTCTTGAAGAAGAAGTTACTAGTATTCTACATGAATTAGGCGCCCCAGCTCATCTTAAAGGTTATCAGTTTCTACGAGAAGCTATCATGATGGCTACAGTTGACTTAAATGTTATCAATTCTATAACTAAATTATTATATCCAAGTATCGCTAGTAAATTTATGACAACACCTAGCAGAGTTGAAAGAGCAATAAGACATTCTATTGAGGTTGCTTGGAGTAGAGGAAATACTAATAATATTAATTCTATTTTTGGATTTACAGTGAATATTACTAAAGGAAAACCGACAAATTCTGAATTCATCGCGATGGTTGCTGATAAATTAAGACTATCACGGAAAGTTGGATAAATAAAAAGGATAGACCAAAGAGTATTTTATCACTTTCAACTGAACCACTACCGCCTAATGGCGGTAGGTTGTGATATGCGGTTTAAGCCGCTTGTAGCACAATTATTTACTACTCATTACAAACTGGACATTTCCAGCTTTCATCTTTTGGCTTCTCTGGGTGTCCATTATTTGTTAATTTTTTACTTCTTACAAAACCATGATAATTATAGCATTCTTTATCAAAAGCTTCCTTTTGTGAGGATGCATAACTATATTTAAAACTTACATTCTTCGTTTCATATCTAGTGGTAATACTTTTCGTTTCACTCAATTGCTTTTTTAATCTATCTTTTACATCAGAATCGGAACGTCCCACATATGTAACATGGAAGTTGCCGGTAATCTTATCTTCTATCCCTAAAGCATAGTTTCCTCCGCATACTTTTGTTACATTAACATCAATTGAATTAATATTAAAATCATACGGACCATCCATATTTAAAGAACCCATAAAAAACTCCTGCCTTTCTCTATTTGACAACTCAACATATCATGTTAAGTATACCCTTCATATTAGAATAATATTACCATACTTGAATAATATTATGATATAGAGCCACAATTGGCTCAAAATCAAAGGAAATATTCATTCTGATTATCATTAGCTTATTTCAATAAAACAACAGTAACACCATTATTACTTGCTATTTTGCGCTCAAAGTTTTTCAAATCTTTGCAGATATCCAATATTTCTCTTTTCCTATTGAACCATTGATCACCTCCAACATAGACTCTGACAATACCTCTCATACTATTTTCTCTAAGACACCTTATTACTGCTGTTTTAATGCTTCCACCAACACCAGATGCGCCATAGCCATGAATTAGGATAACTGCTTTATAGCCCTGCATTTTATATGTAATTAAGGAATTTTTCATTTTTATTAAAGCAGTATCAACTGTAGGCATTCCATATTCTAAATTGACCTCTGCTACTTTATTTGACATGTTTTTCACCTCTAACATTAATAACCTTATTTTCTTAAATTATATTATCATCCTATTCCTCTTATATTAAATCCCAGTATATATTATGCTCATTTTTTGTATGTAACTATCACATATTTTTTAAAACTCATAAGTCAGGGAATCTCGTAAAACAGGCATAAATATAGCCCATACAATTTGATATATAGGCTTAATAGATGTCAATTTTTTTGTGTATTCCCTTTTTTTAAATTCTCATTATATATATCTTTCATCATCTTAGCAATTTCTTCATTATTAATGCTCTTACCTGCATATTCTTTTTCTGCAACTATTGCCAATACTTTAATATAAGATAGTGCAAGTGCAGTTGTAAGAACACATGCTGTAGTGCCGCAAATCATACCACCAACCACAGTTCCTACACCTGGTATCAATTTAAATAAGTTTGATACAATATATTTACCCAAAAATGTGGCGCCTCCGCTTCCTCCAATTGATGCCACAATACTACTAAATAATGCCTTGTCCAACGAAACACCAAAAATCGCCGTTATATGTGCAAGCATTCCTATCTGCATAGGTACTAATATAACAGCATCAGAAAATGGCACCGGAGTAAACCCAGCTCCAAATGATCCTGCGACATATCCCATTGCCCAAACTTTAGCATCTTTAGTTTTTTTATCAATGTCTACCTTTTGGGCATTATTAAAAGCCTTTTTTACAGCCTCAGGTAAAATCTCATATGTTTTACCAACAAGCTCTTTTAATCCATGAGATGGTATTGAAATATCCGAATTAATTTTGTATGCTTCTGCTAATATAGTTTGAATAGCTCTTGTGGTTAAGTTCATAGAATCTAGACTTTTTTTGAATATTGCAGCATTCTCTCCAAAGCTTTGTGTCAACACTAAAATAACTGGTGTAGTTTTTGAAAATTCATTTATCATTTCTATTTCATATTGTTCTATTCTATTTGAATTAGAATTTATACAAAACCAGATTACATGTATATACTCTTTTTCATCACCCGTTGCATATAACTCTGCAATTTTTGAATTAATTTCGTGCATTATTTCTTTCTGAATTTCTGTCTTAAGTTCAAGTCCTTTTGTGTCATATATACGAACAGGAACTCCATCCTTCGTTATTTTCCTAAGATGCTTAGTTACTGGCTGTCCTATTCCTGTTTCAGCTAAATTTTCACGAAATATACTATTTACGAGAGTACTTTTTCCTACACCAGTCTTGCCAATAATCATTATATTTACAGGTATCATTTTTTTTAGTTCATCTTTTGTCTTATTAAATAAATCTTCAACAATATTGCTGTCATAATTAAAACTCAAAATTATCAGCTCCTCAATTCCCCCTTATTATAACATTTCGTCCTGTTATCCGTCTATATTTATAAAAACAGCAAATTCCTGTTTTTTTCAGCGAATGAAGTCACATAATCTTCAGCTTTGATGCAATACATGCTCCAAAAACTGTGCATAAACCCTCCAGCAATCGCCACCATAGCCTCCCAGCCATAAAATATGCTTGAGGAATATTTTTCTCTTTAAGAAAAGTATATATTAAAACGTCCCTTTCTTTCATTTGCTTAAGAGTTAACTTTAGTTTTTCAGTTGATAATAAACCGTCATTTTCATATGGGTCTGCTCCAAGGACAATGATAGCAAGTTGAGGCTTTGACAATTCCTCCAGTTTTTTTAAACCCTCCTCTAATTTAACAAGATAACTATATCCCTCATTTTCATTTATAGGAATATCAATATCACTGGGTAAAAAAGAAGGATTCACTTTTTCATTAATATATTCTTCCCCATCTAAAGGCCACCCTTTTGCCATATGAATGCTAAGAGTTTTTATTGAATTGTCATTTATTGTAAGGGATGCAGTTCCATCCCCCTTATGAGCATCTACATCAATAACCCAAGCATCCTCAATCATACTTTCCCATTGGAGTTTTCTAATAGCAATTACAATATCATTTAAAATACAAAAACCTTCTCCATAGTCCTCTTTTGCATGATGACTACCTCCTCCAAAATAAAAACAAAAGCCTTTTTCTAAAGTTATTTTAGTGCATTGAAAAGAACCAGCAGCTTTTTTTAATTCATACTGAAAAATTGTTTTCAATGGAAATTTTGCTTCACTGGGATTATATCTATGATAATTTCCTTTATCATCAACCAGTTCATAAACACTAATGATTTCTTTTTCTACTTCTTGTGAAAATAATTTATCAACATATCCTTTTGAATGGACTCTAAGTAAATCTTCCTTTGTTAACTGGGGTTCAACTTTATTAATTGAATTTCTTTCAAAATCAGGTAATTCTTTTAAATATTCAATTGTCTTATAAAGCTTATCCTCCATAATTGAAATTTTTATTCCAAAGTCACTAAACTTAAAACTAAGATTAAAATCATAAAGTATCATATTAACTATCCTCCAATAGGTTTATTCTCCAGTACCAAAGCCTTCTTCTGCTTTTTTATTACTACTTCTATATAACCAGCCTTTATTCCTTCAATGTAGCGTTAGTAACTGTCTGAAACACTGCTAATTCACGATAAATAAAAAGCATCTACCATTTTCACACAGTAAATGCTTAAGTCTATATTTTTATGCTTAAAAGCTATATCTGATCAACTAGTGTATCAATTTTAGCTATAGCTTTTTCAATCGCTTCCATCCGTTCAAGTTCTGATATTCCTGTCCCATCAACCAAAAGTTCTTCAAACTTGCTTATACCTATAAATTTCATGATGTCATGAACATAATTCAATCCTTTATTTAATACAGGTCTAATAATCCAAGGAATATTACCACCTGAAGATTGAACATAAATAAATGTGCGATGCTTATCATCTAATAAACCATAAGGCTTTTCATTTTCAAAAGCCATAGTTTTGCCAACTTGAACAACACAATCGATGTATTCTTTTAATGGTGCTGGAAAAGAAAGGCTCCACATGGGCGCAGCAAGTACATAGATATCGGCTTCTTTAAATTGATCGCACAATTTTATGATTTGTTTAACTTCCTCTTGCTCTTCATTTGATAGTTCTGATAGTGCTTCTGAATTTACAATAGCACTTCTGCTTTCAAAATAACAGTATTTGAGCTGTGGTATATGCTCTTTATATAAATCTAACTCTTCTATAACAATATTAGGATGCTTTACTAAAATACTGTTTACTAGTTTTCTTCCCACTGTTTTGCTTGATGACATATCTTCAGGTTTTGAGTTCACTGTAATATAAAGTAGCTTTTTCATTGATATCTCCTTAATGATTCATTGTCACTTTATAATATTTACTAATATATTATTTATATACTTGCTCATCCAATTACTTGCAATATCATGATATTTTCGTTATGATATAAAAATATAGCAATTTAATTAATCTAGATAGGTGGAATAACTACTAATGAAAATCATGATTGATATCCTGGTTCACAATATCTTGCCAATCTTTGTTTTGGTTGGATTGGGTTTTTTACTTGCTCGAAATTTCTCTCTGGACATTGGAACTTTGAATAAAATTAATTTTTATATGCTGCTACCAGCCTTTACCTTCGTATATCTATATACTACCTTCATTCCATTTGACATGCTGAAGGTTCTGGTCGCTACCATCATTATAATGGCATTGAATTTCACAGTTGCTTTTGTAGTATCATCCGTTAGAGGTGACAATCCCAGCATGAAGAATGCCTTTATCAATTCGGTTATGTTTTATAACAGCGGAAACATTGGAGTTCCACTAATAACCTTGATATTCAGTAGCGCGCCTTTTATCATTGATGAGAAAACACCCTATCTCAGTCTTGCATTGACGGCACAAATCATGGTTCTTGTTGTCCAGAGCATTACGACCAATACCATTGGATTTTATAATGCAGGGCGTGCACATATGCACTGGAAAGAGTCATTGGGTAAAATACTTAAAATGCCTACAATCTATGCTATTCCTGGGGCTTTTCTTTTCAAACTGATTCCTTATGATATAACACAAACGCCATTTTGGCCTGCGCTAGAGTATTTAAAAGGTGCCCTCGTTCCAGTAGCACTTTTAATTCTTGGGATTCAGATATCTCGAACCAAATTTAATTCAATTCGATCAGAGGTTTTTTTATCAGTGTTGCTCCGCTTAGTTGCTGGGCCACTCTTTGCACTGGGAATTATTCATCTATTGTCGTTACATGGCATTGTTGCTCAGACAGTTCTCATATCTGCTTCGGTACCCACTTCCGTTAATACAGTTTTAATTGCAGTTGAGTATGATAATCACCCTGATTTTGCATCTCAAACCGTTTTAATCTCCACCTTAGCTTGTACTGTTACCCTGTCGCTAATTATTTATCTGTCACGTATTATGTTCCCTTACTAAGACATTCGTTTTGTACATAAAAATATGCTATAATCATTGTATACTTAAGGAAAGAAGTTGATTTGAATGAACAAATGGAAAGATACAGCTAGGACCTCAAACGATATAATAAGAAAATATTCAGGCGGTGTGAAAACAGTTTTTTCAAAAAATGCACTGGTTATAATCGAAAAAGATCTTTCAGAAGGGCTATTTCTTGTTTGGGATTCCAATCCTAAGAAAATAGAACGAAGACACTATAAACTAAAAATGTCAGAAATAATTATTGAAGATTATAGTAACACCAGAGATATTAATGTACAAATGCTTCTAGCTGATGGATGGGATGCTCAAGATTTGCTAAGAAAGCAACAATAGGAAGGCTATTTTGTTTATATTTTAATATGTTTCCGTGCACAAGAATACAGTTTAAAATAACAGAAGGATTGGAGTTCCATATATATTAATGGCTCTCTCCAACCCTTCTGTTTTTAATAAATTTATATATAATAAATCCAAAGCTCCATTATTCTAGCGTAAATCTATCTATTTCCTTTGAGGCTTTAATAAGTTCTTCTACTAGACTCATAGATATATTTACCTTATTCAAGCTTTCATGTGTCATTGCGTTGGCTTCCTCCGCATTAGCCATAGTCTCTTCACTTACTGCAGATAATTCGTTTATATTCTTAACAATATCATCATTGGCTTCCAGTATGTCATTTATCTTTTCTGTTACCCTATCAACATTTTTATCTACAGCATCCACTTTATGATTTATTTCATTAAATATATCTTTGGTTGTTAACACAATTTCATTTTGTTTTTTGCTTACATCTCTCAGCGTAACAACTGCTTGCAAAGAATTTTGCGAATCACTCTGCAATTCTTTAATAATATTTCCAATACTATTGACGGATTTTTTACTTTGCTCAGCTAATTTTCTGATTTCATCAGCAACGACAGCAAACCCTTTACCAGCTTCTCCCGCTCTTGCACTTTCAATTGCAGCATTTAATGCTAATAAATTTGTTTGATCAGCAATATTCCTAATTACATCAATAATTTGCGCAATATCAATAGATTTCTGATTCAAGCCACTAATTAGATTAAATACATTATCATTATATTGATTAACTGTAACCGCTTGTTCACCTAGTTCTTCTACTATTGTGATTCCGTGGATTACACTTGAGCTGGTCTCTTTTGAGATATTTTTCATATTAATTGAAAGGTCCGACGTCTTAGGACAAACGCATCAATTAGTTTTTTAGATATAAAGGATGCCAGATAGACAAGGTATTACCTATTTGTTTTATCTTTGGCATTCTTTTATTGTTATTTACTATTTTTATGGGTCAACAAAAAAAAGTAGAGGATTTTAG
>DATCIH010000077.1:0-25433 GCA_036507955.1 Clostridiaceae bacterium
GAATCGAACCCTCGTAACTAGCTTGGAAGGCTAGCGCTCTACCATTGAGCTACACCCGCTTATTTTGGTCGGGGTGACAGGGATTGAACCTGCGACCTCATGGTCCCAAACCACGCGCGCTCCCAGCTGCGCTACACCCCGTTTTCATCTGAAAGGAGTTTCTTTCAGCGACATAAACTATTCTACACGATAAGTTTTCATTCGTCAATACCTATTTTTTAATATTTACGAGTGCTTTAATTAGTGGCACTATTTCCCCATCTAATATATTTATCTCACCATAGCTTGAAAATCCGTTTCTGCCCATAGATGGGCTTCCGGGATTAAACATCCAAATCCCATCTTCAAATAATAGTTCAGCTAAATGGGTATGACCAAATAAAACCATATCTACTTTTAACTCCTTTGCCTTACGTAGTAAAGTATTATAGCTAGTTTTTACTCCATACTTATGTCCATGGGTTATAAAAATTCTTTTATTTCCAATGACTTCTATTCTTTCTAAAGGAACACTACTGAAGTAATCGCAGTTACCTCTTACCTCAAACGTCTGCCCATGAAAGAATCTAGTTAAGTTATCCACATCCTCATTATTGTCTCCAAGATGAATAAAGATATCCGCCCCACTTATTATCTTTGCAAGTAAACTAATCTCATATGAGGATCCATGAGTATCCGATGCAACTATGATTTTCATATTAATCTCCAAAGGTAAAGGATTCTAATTTGTACCTTAGTTTTTCAAGTGCTCTTCCCCTATGGCTAATGCTATTTTTCTCTTTTGAGGACATCTGTGCAAAGGTTTTATTAAAAGCGGGGACATAAAATAGAGGGTCATACCCAAACCCCTCATCTCCACTTAGCTGTATTGTTATATAACCTTCTACTTCTCCCTGAACCTTTATTACCATTTCCTTATCAATAATAAGAACTATTGCACAGACAAACCTTCCTTTTCTATCTTCATTTATCTTACCTTCCATTAAAGAAAGGAGCTTTTCATTATTTTTTTTTGTGTTACCATGCACTCCAGAAAACCTTGCAGAATAAACTCCTGGGGCTCCATCTAAGCAATCTACACTAAGGCCAGAATCATCTGCTAAAACAATTGTATCCTCTAATAAATCAAAAACCGTTTTAGCTTTAATATAAGCATTTTCAAGAAAAGTTGAACCACTCTCTTCAATATCTATATCTAATCCAACCTCTTTCATCGTAAATATGTCAAAAGGGAAGTCCTTTAAGATATCCTTAAGCTCTTTAATCTTATGTTCATTGTCACTTGCTACTACTATCCTCTTTTTATCCATTTAAATCCTCTTCCTTATTCAGCTTTTTTAGATTCACCAGTACCTATCCATAGTGAGTCCATCTTAAGTGTATCCTTTTGAATCTGTATTAAATTTTTTGTTCCTTTTTCTCCTAAACTCAAAAGTTCGTCTAAATCCTTTTTACTAAAAGGTCTTTCTTCTCCAGTACCTTGTATCTCTACAAATTCGCCTGCATCAGTCATTACTATGTTCATGTCTACCTGTGCACTTGAATCCTCTTCATAGCATAAATCTAATAGTTTCTCTCCCTTTACTATCCCTACACTAATTGCACTGACAAAGCTTCTTATAGGGTAAACTTGAAAGGGACTTCTTTTATGTAGCTTATTAACTGCATCCACTAAAGCTACGAAGGCTCCCGTAATTGAAGAGGTCCTGGTGCCCCCATCTGCCTGGATTACGTCACAATCAATCCATATGGTTCTTTCTCCTAATGCCTTTAGATCCACCACCGACCTTAAGGCTCTGCCTATAAGCCTTTGAATTTCCATTGTTCTTCCATCTATTTTTAATTTCGATATATCTCTAATCTTTCTTGTTTTTGTAGAGCTAGGAAGCATGTTATATTCACTTGTTATCCAGCCCTCTCCGCATCCCTTTAAAAAGGGCGGAACCTTATCTTCAATAGTGGCTGTACATATAACCTTTGTATACCCCACTTCTATTAATACAGAACCGTCTGCAAACTTTGTATAACCTCTAGTAATTTTAACAGGTCTTACCTGATCTTTTTTTCTACTATTTAATCTCATAAAATATTAGATTCTAATAGAATCTTTCTCCTTTCAATAGTAATATAAAGAATAATATTAATAATATCATAAATTTAGCTTACCTTAAAGTATCTTTATGATTTTTTTCTGAACTTATAAGCACTTTTTTAAAATATAAAGCATATTATTAACATAAGTATTTTAATCGATGGTGATTTCTATTGAATTATATAGGACCCTTTATCAAATCCAATCAAATTAAAGAAGACAACATATTAGATCAACTATTTCATCTATCAAAAGAAGCTATAAAATTTATTGAATTATACTCGCATTTTGGAAATACAATTGATAAATATGATTTACAAAGCTTTAACATGTCCAATCAATATCCCTTACTTAGTATATATAAAAAAGCGGATATAACCTTATTAATTGATGAAAAAAGCTGTTACCTAGATGAAAAGAGCTTTAAAAAAGAATATTGTGCAACTTCAAACGCGCTTTTATCTTTAAATTTATTAGAGCTATCTGATTATTATGAGGAAATTTACAAGGATGACCCTTTAAAAACAATTTCTGAACTTTATAGAGCTTTATCTAAAAAGCAGCTAGAACATTATGCTCATAAATTAAGGAACCAAGAAGGATTCTTTGTGGATATGGAGGAAGACTTAGAAAAAGGAAGTTTAACCTTAAAAAGCAATAAATATAAGCTTTCAGACCAGGCTCTTTTTATGGCTGCTTACAATAAATGTGGAAACTCTAAGGAAGGTCCTACTGATTTTAAAGCTTTTTCCTTAGAGATATTAGATATGCTCTTTAATAATTTAGAGGATATCTACTCCTCCTCAGAACTAGAAATAGTCAAAATAATATTAGCTCTAAATATTGTTTATAAAAGTTCTAAATCTGTGGCTGTAGAAGGCTTGCTTTTGGATCTTAATGATTTGATTATAGAGGATATTGATAGTCTGAACCTAGAAACATTATCCTTTCTATCAATAGTTACCTCCTTCACTTATTTAAATACAGGCATTTATAAACTTAAAGACAACCTTGTTAAAATTCAAAGTCAGTTAACTGAGTACTATGATGAGGATAGCCATAGTATTAAGAAATCTGGAGATAAAACTGTAAAATACAACTGCTGTGAAATAACCTTTTTTCAGCTTTCTGATCTATTATCTAATAAATGTATAGATACTAAAAGCTTACTCGGCTATGAGTATTTCCAAAAGAACATAATTAAGTCTGGTATAATAAAATCTTGGCCGGAATCGCCTAATATTGAAAGTGCTGAGAGATATTCAAATTACATTAAGAAATCAGATTTTTTACTGCCTGAAAGCCATTTTAGAATGTCTACCTTTGGCACTCCAGAACAAGCTTTAAAAGCGCCTCTATTTTCCAAATATATAGTATATAATCCTAAAAAAGGCACCTTTAAAGAAGGAAAAGATATCTTTGAAAGCGAGAAAAATTTATTAATATTTTTAGTAATAACAATGACTAAAATGCTAATAACTGAAGCTGCTATTTAACATAATATAGCTTGTTAAAATCTATATTACCATCACTATCAAAGGAAAGATTAACTAATTCATTTGTTTTACAGATTCCTCTACCATGAAGATAAATAGGAATTATGGGCAAATCCTTTTTCAATATATTAAGGCAGTTATTTTCATAGGTTTCTCTTATACTTTTGTTTTCTTCCCCTTCTGCTTTTAAAAAAAGGTCATCAAAGCTTTTACTTTTATATCCTGCCAGATTGAAAGGGCTTGAAGACGTAAACTTATATAGATTGCATAAGCTAGAGGAATATTCGTTTATGTAATCATTAAGATAAATATCATACTCACCTTTTTTAAGGCTGATACTTTCTTCCTCTAGATTTGAAGCCTTTAAGGTGAGTTTAATATTAAGTCCTAATAACTTATTTAAGTCTTTTAGTTCTTTTCCTATCTGGGAAGCTATGATTTCATTTTTATTGTCATCTATATAGATAAAACTAATAGATAAATCTTTTTTTGACCACTTGGCTAACACCCTTTTAGTTGTGTCCACTAAAGACTTATCTAAACTAGAATTAATACTGGAAAGATCTAGCTTTGAATCTAAGTTTGAAGCATTTAGAAAAGTCTCAACACTGGTGTCATTATCGTCAATACCCTTTGTTATATCTTCTAACTTTAAAGCGTTTTGAATCAAGCTTCTATAATCTATATCAGAGGTTATATTTTTTTTGGTCAAATTAAAGTTTAAGGAGGTGGTGATAAAATTATTATCTACGAAATATTCACCTTTATTTTTAAGCTCAGGGATTTGCCAACTTGGGGGGTTTATCATTAGGTCAGAGGTTCCAGCTTGAAAGGAAGCTAAAGCTCCTTCTGAATTTTTTTTATCTAAGAAGACTATTTTGCTTACTTTTATCTCATCACTATTCCAATAAAAATCATTTTTCTTTAGTTCTATGGAGTCTTTATCAATCTTATTTATTACATATGGTCCACTAAATATCATTTTTCCATAGCTAGCCTTATAATCCTTTAAATAATCACCAAGTCTTATAGTAAATACACTTTGTGTTAGTACATTTAAGAAATTTACCTTTGGTTTATTTAGAGTTATCTGCAATCTATTGGAGGAAACTGCTTTAATGGAGACATCCTTAAAATCGAATATTCCCTTATTGTAATTTTCTGCTCCCTTAATAGAGAATAGTTCCTTAACATATGCTCCGCCTTCTTTAAGTATGTATGAAAAAAACTGAACGCAATCATCTGCGGTTATTATTTCTCCACTACTCCACAAAGCAGGTCTTAATTTGAAGGTATACACTAATCCATCCTTACTTACACTATAACTCTCTGCAAGGTCTGGCATTATATTGCCTTCCTCATCAGTTTTTACTAGCCCTGAAAAAGTTCCTCGAAGAAGATCCTTATCTGATAAACTCTCACTACTCGTCAAAGCTAAATCCTCTGGAAGTTTATCTACAGCTATAGATAAATAATCTCGGCTGTTATTTTTTTGTACTCTCTTTTCTACGCAGCCATTTAAAGTTATAATTAATATAAATATGAGGCATACTGTTATCTTTTTCATATATTAACCCCTCTTTTTTATTGTTAGGTTAATATTATTCACATCTGATGGATTCTTTAAACAAAATTAAGGAAAAACTATTAAACTTGAAAACTTTTTATGTTATAATGTTTATGTATTTTATCCATGGAGGCATGATATGTTATTAATTTTAGAAATATTGGCCATTTTATTTTCTTTGACCCTTATGTTTATTGGAATATGGGGTTTTATCCTTATGAATAGAATATTCAATCAATTAAGATATAAAAATTATCTCATGGAAAGAGTAGTTGATAACTTAAGCACCATTGCAAAATTTAATAAACCTAGTCCTAAGGACTAGCCAAAAAAGCAGCAAGGTGTTTACCTTGCTGCTTTACTATATAGTTTAGATAAAAATAAAAGCTGTTATAATTTGTTGAGTTCCTGTAGTATTAGCTTATTTACCATCTGAGGATTAGATTTGCCCTTAGTTGCTTTCATTACAAGCCCAACTAAAAAGCCAACTACCCTAGTCTTTCCATTTTTGTAGTCCTCTACTGAGGTGGAACTTGCCTTTATAGCCTCAATAACAGCAGAGAGAATCTCTCCTTCATCATTATTTTGTGTAAGGCCCTCTTCCTCTACTATCTTGCCTGGACTTTTGCCAGTTAAAAACATTTCATTAAGTATTTTCTTACCAATGTTATTAGATATAGTTCCAGAATTAATAAGTTTAATTAATGCACTTAAATCCTCTGGGGTAAACTTAAGACTAGCTGCTGTAATCAATGCTTCATTCATAAGCTTTGATATGTCCCCCATTAGCCAATTAGCGGAGCTTTTAGCATCCATAGATATCTTAGCAGTAGCTTCAAAAAAATCTGCTAAAGGGGCAGATAAGGTTAATACCATTGCATCGTAGGAGGATATATCAAATTCCTTGATAAACCTAGCAAGCTTTTCATGAGTCAATTCTGGAATCGTACTTCTTATAGCTTCAATCCACTCATCACTGATATTTATAGTTACCTGATCTCCCTCTGGGAAATACCTATAGTCATTCGCCTGCTCT
Organism: Clostridiaceae bacterium; assembly: GCA_036507955.1. Classification (GTDB taxonomy): domain Bacteria; phylum Bacillota; class Clostridia; order Clostridiales; family Clostridiaceae; genus DATCIH01. The sequence goes on from DATCIH010000077.1 coordinate 6,192, forward strand.
TTGCTTCTCATTATATAGGTTTTAAGAGTGCTTTCATCCCATCTTCTTGTCTCAGTGGATAGTTTTCCTCCACTATTTAGTACCTCTTCCTGCCTAATAAATTCATAACCTAAAGCTTTTTCTAATGCTTTAAAGGAGTTCATATTTTTTATTTCGCTTCTTATTCCAAGCTTAGTTTCTCCCTTAGGCTTTATGGATATGTTCCCATCGCATCTTAGAGATCCTTCCTCCATCTTACAATCAGAAACCTCAATAGAGGATAATATACTCTTAAGCTTTTGAAGATATAGGGTAGCCTCCTCTGGTGAACTTAAATCCGGCTTTGATACTATTTCAATTAATGGCACCCCTGCCCTATTAAAATCAACTAAAGTACCTGAATTTGTATGTAATAGCTTCCCTGCATCCTCTTCTATATGAATTCTTTCTATACCTATTCTTTTTATGACCCCTTCACTTATCTCAATATCGATATATCCATCTCTAGATAAAGGGAATTCATCTTGGGTTATCTGATAGTTTTTAGGACAATCCGGATAAAAATAATTTTTTCTGTCCATTCTGGATAACTTCGTTATTCTACAATTTAAAGCTAACCCTGCTTTTATACCATAGTCCACCACTTTTTTATTGAGCATGGGTAAAGAACCCGGCAACCCCAAACAAACAGGGCATACATGGGTATTAGGCTTACCACCGTATTCTGTAGTGCAGCCACAATATATTTTTGTATTTGTAGATAGCTCTGCATGGACTTCAAGTCCAATAACTGTTTCAAATTCCATATTACTCACCAACCTTTATGCTTAAGCATGGAACCATGCTTGGCATGGTATTATGCCAATTTTCTGATTGCTCGTAGCTATAGGCTATATTAAATAATATATCCTCTTTAAAATAGTTCCCTATTATTTGAAGGCCTACTGGAAGATTATCTACGAATCCACAAGGAACAGAAATTGCAGGTATTCCGGCAATATTTACAGGTACAGTATATATATCAGAAAGATACATGGCGAGTACATCATCCTTCTTTTCTCCAAATTTAAAAGCAGTAGAAGGAGAAGTTGGAGATATTAATGCATCAAAATCTTTAAATACCCTTTGGAAGTCATCCTTAATAAGCTTTCTAACCTTAAGGGCTTTTTTATAATATGCATCATAATAGCCAGCAGATAAGGCATAGGTCCCAAGCATTATCCTTCTTTTTACCTCATTACCAAAGCCTTGACTTCTGGATTTATAATATAAATCAATGCCATCCTTATAATCTGTTGCTCTATAGCCATACCTTATACCGTCAAACCTAGCTAAGTTTGATGAAGCCTCAGCACTGGATATAATATAGTAAGCTGCTAAGGAATAATCCGCTAGTGGAAGAGAGCATTCCTTAATAATTGCTCCATTAGCTTTAAGTACTTTTATAGCTTCTTCTACTTTTTTTCTGATATCTTCATTTAATCCTTCTCCAAAAAATTCCTTTGGAATACCTATTCGTTTCCCACTAAGGTCCTTTGTAAGGCTCTTTTTATAATCCTGCACAGGTATATCAACAGTCGTGAAATCTCTTTTATCAAGGCCAGCTATAGCCGATGTGATAAGGGCACAATCTTCTACATCCTTACCTAGAGTTCCTACCTGGTCCAAAGTTGATCCAAAGGCAACCACTCCATAACGGGATACTCTTCCATAGGTGGGTTTTAAACCGACCACGCCACACAGTGCTGCGGGCTGCCTCACTGAACCGCCTGTCTCTGTTCCTAGGGATAAAGGTACCTCGCAGCTTGCAACTGCTGCTGCAGGGCCACCAGAGGACCCCCCAGGTACTCTAGTTAAATCCCAAGGGTTTCTGCAAGGTTTAAAAGCACTATTTTCATTAGAGGAGCCCATTGCAAACTCATCCATGTTAAGCTTTCCCATAATGATCCCACCGCTAGACTTGATTTTTTCGGTAACATTTGCATCATAAGTGGATATATAGCCTTCTAATATTTTAGAAGCGCAGGTATTTTGCATACCCTCTACACTTATATTGTCCTTTAAGCCTATAGGAAGTCCAGATAGTATTCCTATGTTTTCTCCTTTTTCTAAGCTTAAATCAAGCTTCTTTGCTTTTTCTATAGCTTTCTCAAAGTCATTATATAAAATTGCTCCTATATCAGTTTCCACCTTATCTATCCTAGCTTGAAAGGAAGTTATAACCTCTTGTACTTTTATTTCCCTTTTAGAAATCATATCCTTTAATTCATGTGCCTTATGCTTATGTAATTCCAATTTGCTACCCCCTACCCTTCAATAACTTTTGGTACTAGAATATATTCCTCAAGGGTCTCAGGAGCATTATTAAGCACCTCTGATAGAGGCATTGATTCCGTTACCTCATCGCTCCGAAATTTGTTTTCAATATAATAGGGATTAACTACTATATCAACATCCTCAGTATCTAGTTCCTTAAGCTTTTCTATATATTGCAGGATACTATTCATATCTGCTATCATGCCTTCTTTTTCTTCTTCCTTAAGCTCCAGCCTGGCAAGCACTGCTACATATTCTACATCTTGTTTTGTAACTGACATATTGTTCCTCCTCGTATTCCTAATGAATACTATTAATAAGCCTTTCCCCAATAAACTAAATGCTTAGCATCTTTGCCACAGCATACACATTTTTCTCCTATTTTATCCTCTTCTAAGGAAATACATCTAGAGGTAGCTCCCGCTTCCTCCTTTATTTTTTCTTCGCATTCTAGCTCTCCACACCACATAGCTTTTACAAAGCCTGTTTTGTCTTTAAGTATATCTTTAAATTCCTGAAGATTTAATGCTTCATAAGTCTTTTCCTTTTGAGCTATTCTTGCCTTTTTTAGAAGGTTTTGTTGTATATCTATAAGAAGGCTTTCTACTTTTGTTTCTATCTCATCTATTGGTACTACAAGCTTTTCAGCGGTATCACGTCTAACTAAAACCACCTGATTTTTCTCTATATCCTTAGGTCCAAGCTCTAGTCTTAGTGGTACACCCTTCATTTCATATTCGCTAAACTTCCAGCCAGGCATCTTATCACTATCATCCATTTTAACTCTTACCTTGCTTTGAAGTTTGTTTTTAATTTCTGTTGCTTTTTCAATTACTCCACCCTTATGAGCTGCTATGGGAACAATAATTAGTTGAATTGGAGCAACATTAGGAGGAAGAACTAAACCTCTATCATCTCCATGCACCATTATTAAAGCTCCAATAATTCTTGTAGACATACCCCAAGAGGTTTCATGGCAATATTGAAGCTTACCATTTTTATCTGTATATTGAATATTGAAAGCTTTTGCAAAACCATCTCCAAAATTATGGGAGGTTCCACACTGAAGAGCCTTACCATCATGCATAAGACTTTCTATTGTGTAGGTAGCCTTTGCTCCAGCAAATTTTTCTTTATCTGTTTTCTGCCCTTTAATAACTGGAATGGCTAATTGATTTTCTACTATATCTGCATAAACATTAAGCATCTTTAAGGTTTCTTCTTGTGCTTCTTCTTCTGTAGCATGAACGGTGTGACCCTCCTGCCATAAAAATTCTAAACTTCTTAAAAAAGGTCTAGTAGTTTTTTCCCATCTAACCACTGAGCACCACTGGTTATATAGCTTTGGTAGGTCCTTATATGATTGAACAATCTTAGAGAAATGCTCGCAAAATAAGGTTTCTGAGGTTGGTCTTATACAAAGTTTTTCTGCAAGAACTTCCCCTCCCCCCATGGTTACCCATGCTACCTCTGGTGCAAAGCCCTTTACATGTTCCTTTTCCTTTTGAAGAAGACTTTCTGGAATAAGTAAGGGCATATATACATTTTCATGACCTGTGGCCTTAAAAGCATCATCAAGATATCTTTGAATCTTCTCCCATATGGCGTAGCCGTAAGGTCGTATTATCATGCAGCCTCTAACACTAGAATAATCAGTAAGTTCTGCTTTTTTAACTACATCTGTATACCACTTTGCAAAATCTTCATTCATAGAGGTTATTGCCTCAACAAGTTTTTTATCTTCTTTCATAAAAATTCTCCTATCCATTTTAGTAAAATTCTATTATATTATAACCTAAAACCCTATATAATAAAAGAAGCTGTAAGAAGCTCCTTTTTTATATAAATGTTTATTTAATTAATAGCATGAAACCTATAGAACTAAATCCTATAAAAAGGCATAAAGAAGTGTATATTATCTTTTTCTTACCAGTATTTAAACTAGCTAGCTTTAAGCCAAGAAAAACCATTGTAATAGCTAAGGATACCTCTAAAGCATTATAGCTTTTAAAATACCTATTTATATTAAAATATGGTACAAAATTTCTAATAATCAGTATGGAATAAAAAAAGCACAATATAGTTATACTTACACAAACCCATACTAAAGTATCTACTGCTCTCTGCATATTTTTTCTCCAACCCCTTATAGCTACTATTTAAAGCATATCTTCAAATTCTTCCTCATTTAATAGCTTTATATTAAGTTCTAAAGCCTTGTCATATTTTGATCCAGGTGCTTCTCCATAAATCACGTAATCTGTTTTGCTGCTTACGCTGCCTGCTACCTTAGCGCCTAAGGTTTCAAGCTTCTCCTTTATTTCTGTCCTGCTATATTTAATTAAGCTTCCAGTTGCCACTACCGTTTTATCTTTGAAAATGCTATCTTTTATTTCTTCTTCTATGTATATGGGGTCTATGCCTACTAATAAAAGTTCTTCAATGCTACTTTTAATTTTATCACTTTTGAAAAAATCTACAACACAATTTGCAACAATATCCCCAATATCTGGAACTATAAGAAGCCCTTCTACTGTAGCCTTTTCAATATTATTTAAACTTTTAAAATGCTTTACTAAATCCTGAGCTGTTTTCTTTCCTACATTAGGTATGCCAAGCGAATATATAAAAGAAGGCAAACTACATTTTTTGCTTTTTTCTATAGAATCTAGCAAATTTTGAGCCTTTTTCAAAGCAAAGCGATCCAATTTCAGAAGCACATCTAAGTTAAGCTTATATAGCTCAGTGATTGATTTAATATCTAAATCTTCAAAAAGCTGTTCTGCAGTTTTTTCACTAAAGCCTTCAATATTCATGGCTTCTCTTGAGCCGAAATGAACGATAGATTTTACCAGCTGGGGCTTACAGGTTAAAGTATTTTCGCAGAATATATGTACTCCATCTAAAACTAATTTACTACCACAATAAGGACAAACCTCAGGTGGGATAATTTCTTTAGTATCATCTATTTCCTCTTGAGTAGTTGCAACCCCCATTATTTCAGGGATAACATCATTTGATCGTCTTATAAATACCTTTGATCCTATTCTTATTTTTTTTCTTTTAATGTCATCTATATTATTTAAGGTAGCTCTTTTAACCGTTGCTCCTGCAAGCTCTACCCCCTCAAGGATAGCAGAAGGCGAAACTCTTCCGCTGCGCCCCACATTCCACTCCACATCTAATAAAACTGTGGTAGCTTCCACAGCTTCAAATTTAAAGGCTATAGCCCATTTCGGAAACTTTATAGTATTACTAAAAACCTCTCTGGTCCTTATGTCATCTATAGCTATAACAACTCCATCTATGTCGTAGCCTAGCTTATCCCTTATACCTTCAACATAATTTATTTCCTTTTCTATATCCTGAAGATTATAGCATTCCTTGATATATCCATCTACAGGTAATCCTTTAACTTTAAGAAAATCAAGCATCTCAATGTAGTTTTTAAAAGGGATGCCTTCATTATAGGCTATATCATAAAAAAATGCAGAAAGCTTCCTTTTGGCGGTCTCTTTTATATTAAGATTTCGAAGAGCACCTGCAGCACCATTTCGTAGGTTCTTAAGAGGTACCTTGGAGGTTTTGTTATAGCTATCAAACGCTGCCTGAGTCATTATTGCTTCACCATGAACCTCAATTAGAAAACTATTATCTATTTTAAGGGGAATAGATAATATTGTTTTGCTTTGAGCTGTTACGTCTTCTCCTATATACCCAGTTCCTCTAGTTGCTGCTTTTATTAATAAGCCCTCCTGGTTATAGGTGCAATTTATAGTAAGACCATCAAATTTCTTTGTAATAATAAATTTCAAAATTGGGAGCTTATCCTTATGACTTGAATTATACTCCTCCAATAGTCTTTGGCTTCTATTAAGCCAATCTTTAAGTTCATTAAGGCTTTGAGCTTTATCAAGACTCCATAGCCTAGCTCTATGAGTATACTTTTGAAATTCAGGAAGAACCTGATCTCCAATCCTAACTGTTGGTGAGTAGGGTAATATAACCCCTACTTTCTTCTCTAGGCTTTGAAGCTCATCATACTTTTCATCATAGTCCTTATCTGAAGCAGTAGGATTGTCCAGAACATAATAATCATAGGAATATTTATTTAATTCCTTGATTTTTTCTTCCATCAGTTCAAAAAGCTTTTCATTTTCCAAAAACAAACCTCCAATTAAATAAATTCTAAGGGTGCAATATCTAGCATCAAAGTTTTTATTCCCATATTGTCAAAGGCTATTGTTAACTTTACGCAATTTCCGTCACTATCAGCTTTTATAATAGTACCCACTCCAAACTTTATATGCTTTACCTTTTGCCCTGGTATAGCTTTTCCATCATCCTTATGCTTTATTACAGTTTCTACCTTGTCCTTCAAATCAGTTTTATAAAGACTTCTCAAACTATGTACACTATCTTCCTTTACCATCTTATGGTATACGGGAGTTTCTTCCCCAATATAGATTTTTAAGTCCTTTGGTATTTCTTCAATAAAATCTGAAATAGCGTAGGAAGAGGTTCTTCCAAAAACAGTTCTGGTTGTGGCATGACTCATATATAATAATTCTTTGGCTCTAGTTATACCAACATAGCATAACCTTCTAGATTCCTCCATTTCCTCAATATTATCAAAGGAGGAGGTGCCAGGAAATAAGCCATTTTCCATACCTACCATGAATACCACTGGAAACTCTAAGCCCTTTGCACTATGAACTGTCATAAGCACTACAGTATCCGCAGTTTCATCATAATTATCAATATCTGAAACAAGTGTTACCTTTTCTAAAAATGCTTCTAAGGATTTATCCTCGCTACTTTCATCAAACTGGGCCGCTGCCGAAACAAGCTCTTCAAGATTTTCAATTCTGCTTCTATCCTCTACGTCAGGAGACTTTTTAAGTTCCTCTAAATACCCTGTATCTTTAAGTATTTCGGTAATAAGCTCAGGTACACTTAGCTCAGTCTTTGATTTAAGGTTTAGGATCATTTGATAAAATTTATTTAGAGCTGTAGTATTTCTAGACGAAAATTTTTCATCTTGGTTTATAAAATCTATTGCTTCAAATAAAGGTATATCAAGATTACTTGCAAATTCTTGAAGTTTTGCAACTGTGGTATCTCCTATGCTTCTTTTAGGTACATTTATAATTCTTCTAAGACTCACATCATCTGAGCTATTATATAAAAACTTTACATAGGATAAAATGTCCTTTATTTCTTTTCTGTCATAAAATTTCAAGCCACCAAGAATTCTATAAGGTATGCCTATTCTATTGAAGCTATCCTCAAATATACGGGATTGAGCATTGGTTCTATAAAGTATGGCAAAATCCTTTAAGTTCTTCCCGTCTTGATCAATAAGTTTTTTTATCTGTCCTGCTATAAAGCTGCCTTCATTTATATCCGAATAAGCTTTATATATTTTTATTTTATCTCCAGCTTCCTTTTCTGTCCTTAAGGTCTTATCCTTTCTGTTATGGTTTTTTACAATCATTCCATTTGCTGCATTTAATATATTACTCTTAGACCTATAATTTTGCTCAAGCTTAATGATTTTTGTACCAGGATAATCTTTTTCAAAATCTAATATATTTCTTATGTTTGCCCCTCGCCACTCATATATGCATTGATCGTCGTCTCCAACTACGCAAATGTTTTTATGTTCTTTAGCTAAAAGATAAACTAGTTCATATTGAGCTTTATTTGTGTCTTGATACTCGTCCACCATTACGTATTTAAATTTTCTTTGATAAAAACTTAATACCTCAGGATTTTTAATAAAAAGCTCTACGGTTTTACATATAATATCATCAAAATCCACAGCATTATTAAGCTTTAGCTTTTTTTGATATAACAAATAAGCATCAGCAATCTTATTATTTCTGTAATTACCCTGGTTAATATTTTTAAATTCATCAGGTGATATAAGATTATCTTTAGCTTCACCTATTTTATTTTTTATTTCCTTATCTGTAATTTCCTTATCATTAATTCCTAATTCCTTTATACAGTCTTTTATTAAGGTTTTTTGATCATAAGTATCATATATAATAAAGTTTTTAGTATACCCAAGCTTGTCTATCTCTCTACGCAGTATCCTTACGCAAGAGGCATGGAAAGTAGTAACCCACATATTTATGGCATCTTCCCCTATTAGATTTTTTACTCGATTCTTCATCTCCTGAGATGCCTTATTAGTAAAGGTGATAGCAAGTATTTGAGATGGATATACTCCTAAATTCTTTATCAGATGAGCTATCCTATTTACAATTGCTGTAGTTTTACCGCTGCCTGCTCCGGCTAATATAAGCACAGGTCCCTGTGTTGTGAGGACGGCTTCCTTCTGCTCATTATTAAGATTATCATACATATTGAAATACCCCTTTTCGTCCAAATCTTATAATTATATTTATTTAAGCTTGACCAATTATTGCTTTTTATATTATTAAAGAAAAAAGCGTAACCTTGTCACGCTCTAGCTCTTAAACAATCAATTATATAGCTTGTTTAACTATTTGTTTTCTATTCTATCTAAAACTAATTTATATCCATCACTACCATAAGTTAGACATCTATTTACTCTACTAATGGTTGCAGTACTGGCTCCAGTTGCCGTTGCTATATCTACATAAGTTCTTTTACTCTTTAACATACTTGCCACCTTTAGTCTTTGCTCAAAAGCTTTTATTTCTGATATTGTTGCAATATCCTCAAAAAATCTATAACAATCTTCCTTTGTTTTAAGAGTCAGCATGGCCTCTGATAAATAATCCATTTCTTTTGACTGAAGCTTTGAAAAATATTCTGACATACCTGCACCTCTATATAATTATTAATGTTAACAAAAATAATTCTAACATTAATATAAAATTAAATCCATAAAAAATAAAAATAAAAACAGCCCTTGGGGATGGGCTGTTGTCATAAATAAAAAGGGGGCTATTCTTTCTTTTTATTTATCTTACAGTCTTATTATATTTCAAAAAGCTATTTTTTGCAAGTATTTTTGCAAAATAAGTTGTACACTTTTGATTTTATGAATTTATACCCTTCAATTTTGTAATAATTAGATAGCTTTTAGGTTGTAAACTTCTTCTTTTGATAATTCTCTATATTGCCCAAGTTCCAAATTTCTATCTAATTCTAGATTTCCAAAGGAAATTCTCTCTAAAAATATAACCTTCTTACCAAGTGCTAAGAACATCTTTTTAACCTGATGAAATTTTCCTTCTTGTACTTTTACAAGTACCTTTGAGCAATCCTTTGAAGTGGTTATAATCTGAAGCTCTGCTGCCATACATTTATAGGTCTTACACTCATCTTCAATTACTATCCCTTCTTTAAAGGCTTCAACGTCACTGGCGGTTACCTCATTATCGATAACAGCCTGATAAATTTTATCCACATGCCATTTAGGAGAAGTAACCCTATGATTAAGCTCTCCATCATTTGTTAGTATTAGTAAACCTATAGTATCCTTATCTAATCTACCTACAGGGAAAGGTTTAAAAGCCTGATGTTTTTCCTCTAAGAGATCTATTACTGTTTTATCATAATTATCAAAGGTTGCGGATACCACTCCTTCTGGTTTATTCATCATCAAATATATATATTTTTTATATTCTAGTGCAGTATCTCCAATTTCTATATTAGAATTATCTATATCTACTATTAACCCACTATCTTTGGCTATTATGCCATCTACCTTAATTAAGCCCTTTTTGATAAGAGCTTTAGTCTCTTTTCTTGAACCATATCCAGAATTGCTTAATATTTTATCTAGTCTCTCCAACTTTCACCTCAAGCTTAAGAATTATGACACACCCTTAGGGTGTGTCATTTATTATTATAATACTTTGTTACCATGCTTACATAATTTCTTGTTTCAGTGGAAAGTCTATTTATTTCTGATTTATCATCAACACCATTTCGCTTTAGTGCATTAGGGCCAGCATTGTAAGCAGCCAAAGCTAATTCCTTCGAATTTCCATACATATCTAATAGGCTTTTAAGATATTTTGTGCCTCCATCAATATTTTCCGCTGCATTAAAGGCATCTTTAACTCCCAGCTCCTTTGCTGTACCTGGCATTAGTTGCATTAGGCCCATTGCCCCTGCTGAAGATATTGCTTTAGCATTAAAGGAGGATTCCTGGTTTATAACTGACTCAATAAGTTTCTTATCAACTCCATACTTAGCTGAAGCTTTTGAAACAGCAGCATCAATGCTACTAGTTTCTCCATTTGCTAAAGTATCAGGTTCCTTTGTATTAACTTGGTTTTGATATAGATTGCTAGCGGAATTGGTTCCATTGTTGGATCCATCTTCAACCATAGAAGCCAATAATTTTTCTAACAAATCAGAAAATCCATTATTTTTATTTTGATTTTGATTATTAATTAATTGGAATATAAGCTGACTTTGCAGTAAACTTTGTAAGCTATCAATTTTCATAAAAGGCCTCCATTAAAAGCATATTATTAAAAATATTATCCTACTTTTAAAATATAAATGCAAGCATAAAAATATCTTAAGATTATTCCACCATAAAGGTCATTATGTCATAATCCTCATAAGCACACTTTTTTGATTCACTTTTACATAGAACTAACAGTCTGGATAAGCCCTTAGAAAAAGCTACAAAACTATAATAATTTTTTCTACTATATTTTTGTACTAAATTCCATTCGTCCTTTTCCATTAGATAAAATTCATATCTTACAACTTTGCCACCCCTATTAGTTACAGTAAAGTTTGCTCCTTCGTTACATTTAAAAGTGGTTTTGTCGCTGCTTATTTTAGTGTCAGTTATAGGAAGTGCATCCTCTATTAAAAAACTTACTTCCCTTCTGGAATCAAACTCGTCCATACTATTCCCATTTTTAGCATAAATTTCTATAGTATATTTCCCAGGATATCTTGGAGTAAATATATATTTACTACTAGCGTCAAAGCCTGTTTCTTCAACCTTGTGACCATCAATTTTAAGTATATACTTTATCAAGTTGGAACTAGTATTTCTTAATACTACCTCTGTAAATATTTTATCCCCTACCATAAACTTTCCAGAAGTAGGCATCAAGATATAATCTATTACTGCAGGAAAATAATCTAAAGCATCTACATAAGTTAGAATATGGCTATCATACTCTCTATTTGAATATTTATCTTTTACTAATATTTCAATTTCATAGCTACCCGGTTTTGTAGGGCTAAAATCCACCCAATTGCAGCTTCCATATTCAACCCTTTCAACTACCAGGCCTTCTCTTGATACTATAAAGGAGTATCTAAGGTTTAGGCTACCTTCAGCCAAAATCTTTATATTTATACTTTCATTAGTAAGGACTGGGCTATTCTTATCTAAGATAACATCATTAATTACTATTTTGCTGCTGTTACCTTCTTCAACCCTAAAGCTTAAATCCTTCCTTACTTCAAAGGGGCCCTGAAAGCTCAAATCCTTAACCCACAGATCAATTTTATAATCTCCAGGCATTTTAGTATTCCAAATATAAAAATTATCTCTTATATATCCAGAATCCTCTCCATTGTTTCCATCGATTATGAATCTATATAATAAATTCTTTCCTCCAGAAACTATTGCTTTAAGCTCTACCTTTGTTTCTTCAACCTGTGGTGAGCTTAAATCCGTTGTAAAGCTTTGTATCTCAACCTTATTATAGGCTTCTACCTCAAACTTCATAACTGCCCTATCATCAAAGGTGTTTTGCGAATATAAATCCTTTGCTAGGCATAAGAGCTTATAGCTTCCTATAACCTCCTCCACATAGCTTACAATTCTTTTATTTGAAAAATCCTGGATACATTCTACTGTCCCATCAGGTTTTATTTTAACAAATTTATACAGGATCATCCTATTATCATCATGCTTTGCTTCTACTTGAAATGTAAATTCTTCACCTACTATAAGATCTTTAGTAAGGCAATTATACTCTGTGATTTGAGGCTTATTAAAGGGTAAAACATTAAGCTGAACCTTCTCGAAATCATCAAAGCTATTTTTAGATTGAATATCCTTACATTCTACTAGTAGTTCCTCTGTACCTTCCTTTTTAATACTCCAAACTAAGGAATTATCTGCAGAGTAGTCTTTAACTAATTGCCAATTATCATTTTCCTTTATCCAATATCTATACATAACAGGGACTCTAAAGGTTTCCACGGAGGCGGTTATTTTATCTCCCACTGTAATCTTATCTTTATCTATATATACCTTGCTAATAATCTTAGTTTCAATCTTTCCTATAATATAATCGCTTTTAGAAACGTAATCAAAGGGCTTTAAGCTATTTTTCTCTGAAACTTGTACCATAATTATATAATGACCATCTTCTAAAGGCTGCCATATAAAATCCTTTTCAAGAGAAAATTCCTTAAAGGTTTGCCATGTTCCCTTAAAGCCTATAATAAATTTATATTCAAGTTCTACCTCCTCTTGAACAAAAGCTGAAATCAATACCTCAGCATTTTTTTCTTGAGGGCTATCTAAAGAAAATATCAATTGAATTTCATTCATAGTACACATCTTCCTCCCTATTGACCACAAAGTATATTATACTATAATGACATATATTGTAACAGGTTTTTTTATTTACATAATATTACAATTATATCGGAAATTTAATTAACTTGTTATTTTTTATATTCTACTTTAATATAAATTTAATAATGATTGATGGAGGTAACAAATGAAATTAGTATCTGCTACTTTTATAGCAATGAATGAAATAAAAATCAAAGTAAATGATAGAAAGCTTTTTGATCCTTCAAATATATATGTTCTAAATGGAGCTTTGAAAATAAACATATTTGAAACCATACCTTATGAGGATTCTTTTCATATTGTATTGAAGGAAAATATAAGTGTTAAAGACAAAACTTATATATGTATTAATAATGAAACCTACAATGTAAATTATAGTAGTCTTTATATTACAAATAGTTTCAACCAAATATTTTATTATAGTGGAAATCTAGGAATTAATCTTACTGATAATGAAACTAGCTTTAAGCTATGGACTCCCGCAGCAAGTTCTGTAATGCTTTTGCTTTATAAAAGTGGGGATATAGTTTATAAAGAAACACCTTTAACCTATGAGCTTAAGGAAGCTAATGGTATTTGGCATATAACTATTGAGGAAAATTTAGAAGGTTACTTTTATAACTACCTTGTAAATGTATATGGAGAAGCTAATGAGGTTATAGACCCCTATGCTATAGCTTGTGGAATCAATGGAGATCGGGGAGCAATAATTGATCTAGGGAAGGCTTCCCCTAAGGACTGGGCAAACGATATAAGCCCTACACTAACCTCCTATACGGATGCAATTATATATGAAGCAAGTATACGGGACATGACAATGGATATAAATAGTGGCGTTAAAAATAAGGGGTTATTTTTAGGGCTTACAGAAGAAAACACCAAAAATTCTAAGGGATTAGAAACCGGCTTAGATCATATTATAGATCTGGGCATAACCCATCTTCAACTAATGCCTATAATGGATTTTAGTAAGGAAACCGTAGATGAAAGAAATCCTAAAAAAAAATATAATTGGGGCTATAACCCTGTAAATTTTAATATACCAGAAGGAAGTTACTCTGTTAGCCCCTATAACCCATTTTTTAGGATAAAAGAATTAAAAGAGCTAATATATACCCTTCACAAAAATAATATAAGCATAAATCTTGATGTTGTGTACAATCATACCGCCAATGAGGTAAATAACAATTTAGATATGATGTTTCCTGGGTATTATTATAGATTAGATGAATTTGGAAAACCCTATAAAGGGAGCGGCTGTGAAAACGACCTAGCCTCAGAACATTTGATGGTAAGAAAATTAATTATAGATTCTGTATTATATATAGCTGAGGAATATCATGTGGATGGTTTTAGATTTGATTTAATGGGATTACTTGATATAACCACTATGAATTTAATAAGAGCATCCTTGGATAAAAATATCATGCTATACGGGGAGGGCTGGAATATTCCAAGTAAGATAGCGGATGAAGATAGGTCAACCCAATATAATTCCTTTAAACTTCCCCACATTGGTTTTTTTAATGATCACATTCGAGACAATATAAAGGGTAGCATATTTAACATATATGATAAGGGTTTTGCAAATGGAAGAAAGGAAGCTATTTGGGAGCTAAGGCGAGCAGTAACTGGCAATATTTATTACAATGATTTCGTAAAGGGTATATATGAGTTACCGGAACAATCAATAAATTATGCCTCAGCTCATGATAACAATACTCTTTGGGATAAATTTTCCATCTCAAATATTTACTCCTCAATTGAGGAAAGAAAAAATATGGTTAAGCTTTCAAATGCAATAATACTCACTAGCCAAGGTATACCCTTCCTTCATGGAGGAGAAGAGTTTTGCAGAAGTAAGGAGGGTATATCAAACAGTTACAAATCCTCAGATTATATAAATCAGATGGATTGGTCAAGAAAAACTGAATTTATTGATGTATTTACTTATTATAAAGGCCTGATAGAGCTTAGAAAAAATCATAGTGCTTTTAAGATGAATAATCCTATAGATATCAGAAATAATTTATTTATTTTTGACAATCTCCCTGAGGGCACCTTTATGTTTCTATTAAAAGACCATGCTAACAAAGATATATGGGAAAGCATTTTAGTTATATATTATAACAGTTTAAATAAAGGAACTCTTAAGCTACCAGCGGGCAGTTGGAAGCTAGTTACAAACCCTATAGAAAGTGGTGTTAAGATTTTAGAGGAAATAGAAGGTTGTTTGGTGTTAGATAATATCGGAGCTTATGTGCTGTATAAGTAGGAGAGGAATATTGAATCGCGGGATAAGCTGAAGAGGTATGTCAATATTAACGATCTAATCTGAACATGGACATACCTGCAGCTTCTATATCGAGTAGAGAAGGCTTTTTCGCTATACTGAAATTTGCGATTGTTTCAATACTCTCGATTCCTGCAGGTGTGTCCCTGAATGAATTATTCTTTGTATCGGTAGATAAGGAAGACTAGTAGAATTTATTTCGCGAGATAAGCCTGAATTCTAATTTGCTTCCGTTATTATCTTTATCAAACTGGAATATAATCTTTCATCATCCTGTGTGGTTCTTTTTTTAGCATTGGTAGTTTTCTTCCCAGCTTTTCTAAGCTTTTGGGATATGTGCCTTTCTAGTAGCAACCCATCTATATTACCTTCTGTATAAATAAGTCCCTTTGGGTTTACTGCATAGGCTTTTTTACCTAAGACCATAGCTGCTACTCCAAAATCCTGAGTTACAACTAAATCCCCTGGTTTTGTTTCATTGGCTATTACCATATCCACATTTTGAAAGCCGCTTTCAACATAACATACCTTGCTGTAAGCACTCGTTATTACATGATTCATATCACAATATATGATCATCTCTAACTCATACTTTTTTGCAGCTTCTTCAATGAAATTCTTGCCTGGACAAGCATCTCCATCAACTAAAATTCTCATTTTGATTCCAATCTTTTTTCCAATTCTGCTTTTATATCCTCATAGCCTGGCTTTCCAAGGAGGGCAAACATATTTTTCTTGTAAGCTTCAACTCCAGGTTGATTAAAGGGATTTACTCCTAAAACATAGCCACTTATAGCACAGGCTTTTTCAAAGAAGTAAATAAGGTAACCTAAATTATAAGCCGTCAATTCTGGTATGTTTATTATAATGTTAGGAACTCCTCCATCATTATGAGCTAAAACAGTCCCCAATAAAGCCTTTTTATTTACAAAATCCATTGTCTCTCCTGCTAAGAAGTTAAGTCCATCAACATTTTCCTTGCTGTTTTCAATAACTACAGTCTTTTGGGGTTTTTCAACATTTAAAACAGTTTCAAAAATATTTCTAACTCCTTCTTGTATATACTGGCCCATAGAATGTAAATCTGTGGAAAAGTCTACAGCTGCTGGGAATATGCCTTTATTATCCTTACCTTCACTTTCTCCAAAAAGCTGTTTCCACCATTCCCCAAAGAAATGAAGACAGGGTTCATAATTTACTATTAATTCTGTAGTCTTTCCCTTTCTATATAGAATATTTCTCATGGCTGCATATTTGTAGCAATCGTTCTTCTCTATATTATCACTACTGTAGTCCACTCTAGCCTCAGCTGCGCCTTTCATAATCTCATCAATATCTATGCCACTGACTGCAATAGGAAGGAGTCCTACAGGCGTAAGTGCAGAATATCTACCACCAACATCATCTGGAATCACAAAGGTCTCATAGCCCTCACTATTACTAAGGTCTTTAAGCGCACCCTTTGATTTATCTGTGGTTGCAAAAATTCTTCCTTTTGCTTCCTCTGCTCCATATTTATTTTCAAGATAGGTTTTGAAAATTCTAAAAGCTATAGCTGGTTCTGTAGTTGTTCCAGATTTTGATATAACATTTACTGAAACATCCCTTCCTTCTATAAGTTCTAATAAATCGCTTATATAGGTTGAACTTATATTATTTCCTACATAATATATTGCAGGACTTTTCCTAACATCCTTACTTAAATAATTGTAAAAATTATGAGATAGCATCTCTATAGCTGCCCTGGCTCCTAGATACGAGCCTCCTATCCCTATAACTATAAGTACGTCCGAATCAAGCCTAATTTTCTCTGCTGACTTTTTAATCCTTGCGAATTCCTCTTTATCATAATCTACCGGAAGATCTACCCAGCCTAAATATTCATTTCCTGCACCAGTTTTTTCATGAAGCATTTTGTGGGATTCTTTAATCATATTGCCTAAATATTCAATCTCATAGTCCTTAACAAAAGAACTAGTCCTTGATAAATCTAAAGTAATTTTATTGTTCAAAATCTCGTACCTCCTAAATTAATAAATATTCATTTACAAACAAATTTTATGCTATTTATCGAATTTTGTCAACGTAACCAATATAATAGGAAGCAATGCTAATTGCTTCCTATTATATTGGTTTAGGGTAATAGAATTTACTCTATTGCCTCTGTAATTGGTGCTCCCGGTGGTACGATAGGATATATCTTTTCATCCGGATGTATCTCGCATTCGATAACCACTGGTCCGTTATAAGCTTTCGCTTCCATAAGAACATCTTCTATTTCCTCGTTTTTTGTTATCTTAAGGGCCTTAATCCCATAAGCCTGCGCTAACTTCATAAAATCCACATCTGGACCTAAGGTAGTTTGAGAATACCTACCTTGATAAAACAAATTTTGCCACTGTCTTACCATACCTAAAACATGATTATTTAAAACTAATTGTATTATTGGAAGCTTATATTTAGCTATAGTTGCAAGCTCAGTGGAGTTCATCTTAAAACTTCCATCTCCAGCTATATTTATAACCCTGAGCTTAGGATTTGCAAAGGAGGCACCAATTGCAGCGCCTAAGCCATAGCCCATTGTCCCTAACCCTCCAGAAGATATAAATGTTCTTATTTTTGTAAACTTATAATATTGAGCCGTCCAAATTTGATTCTGCCCAACCTCTGTTGTAATAATACATTCATCCTTGAAAATCTCATTTAGCTTTCCTAGTAGTACAGCTGGTCCTAATTCACCTAAGCTACTGGTTCTTAAAGGATGTTGGATTTTATTTTCTGTTATTTCTTTGTTCCAGCTACCTTCCTTTTTTTCCTCTACGTTTTCAATAAGATATTTAAGGACATTTTTACAATCACCACATAAAGAATACTCTAATTGAACATTCTTCCCTAATTCTTTAAAATCAATATCTATATGCAGAATATGTGCATTACCAGCAAAGCTTTTTACTTCACTTACAACCCTGTCACTAAATCTTGCTCCAATTGCTATAAGCAAATCGCATCTGGATACAGCAAGATTCGAACATTTTGATCCGTGCATACCTACCATCCCCATATAGTAAGGATCATCTCCTGGAAATGCCCCTATGCCCATCAAGGAACAGGTAACAGGTGCCTTTATTTTTTCTGAAAAGGCTTTAAGTTCCTGCTCTGCTCCAGATATTATTATACCTCCACCTGCATAAATAACAGGCTTTTTCGAGGAATTAATAGCCTTAATAACTGTATCGATATCGCTTGAATAAGCTTCAGCTATAGACAATTCATCATTGACTGTTTCTTCCTCTAATATATCCATATATTCATATTCAACTAATGCATTTTGAATATCCTTTGGTATATCAATTAAAACTGGCCCAGGTCTACCAAACTTTGCAAGCTTGAAAGCTTTCCTAATGGTGCCTGCTAGTTCCTTAACATCCAAAACCAAATAATTTTTCTTGGTTATGGCATCAGTAATTTTTATTATGTCTACCTCTTGGAAAGAATCCTTACCAATTAGTTCAGTGGGCACCTGACCCGTAAAGACTACCATTGGGACTGAATCTGCATAGGCTGTAGCGATGCCTGTAACTGTATTAGTTGCTCCCGGGCCTGAAGTTACTAGAACAACTCCAACCTTATCACTAACTCTTGAATATCCATCCGCAGCGTGGGTGGCTCCCTGCTCATGAGCAGTCAATATATGGGTTATATCTTCTACTCCATATAAAGCATCATATATTGGCAGAACTGCTCCTCCTGGATAACCAAAAATAACATCTACATTTTGTTCCCTAAGACATTCTATAAATACCTGTGCACCCTTTAATAACATGTAAAGTCCCCCCCACTCTAAAAACATATCAACAATGTATATATTTTACGATTAAATGTATATATTCTGTAGAAAATTTGTTTTCGTTCTAATCGGAACAGTGACACACCCCTAGGTGCCACCTAAAGGTATGTCACCGAATTGATTTTATTTTGCATCTATCCAAGTCATCATTTTTCTAAGCTCACGACCTACCACTTCTATTGGAAGATCATGTTCTTTCTTTCTAGTAGCTAAGAAATGAGGTTTATTTACTTGGTT